>DASPQS010000105.1:0-22927 GCA_035624865.1 Binataceae bacterium (SeqCode)
ACCTTTGCGGGCCGGGTGCGCAAGATCGCGTCGATCGGGGATCGCAAGGACAACGTTACCTCATTCAAGGTCGAAGTGACCGTGCTGCAAGGCGTCGGCCAGTTGCGCGCCAAGATGTCCGCCGACGCCGACATCATCACCGCGGTCCACTCCGAAACTTTGATCATCCCGGAAGCCGCGCTGCTCTATCGGAGCGGCGATGTGATGGCCCAGGTCGTAAGCGGCGCGGGCGCGAACCGGCTTTCGCTCCGCCGGCTGCGCCTTGGCATCTCCAACACCAACCAGGTCGAGGTGCTCGACGGCCTGGCCGCCGGCGAGCGAGTCAAACTCCAGTGAGCGATGCCTTAATCCTGCTCGATCAGGTCACCAAGGTCTTTCCGATGGGCGATCTCGAGGTGCGCGCGCTCGACCGCGTGAGCATCGCGATCGCATCGGGGGAGTACGTTGGCGTGATGGGCCCGTCGGGCTCGGGCAAGACCACCCTGATGGATATTCTCGGCGGGCTTTCGCGGCCGAGCTCGGGCACCTACCGGTTCGAGGGGCACAACGTCGAGGAACTCGACGATCGGGCGCTCGCCGAAGTCCGTGGCGGGCGAATCGGATTCATCTTCCAGACCTTCAACCTGCTGGCGCGTCTGACCGCGGTCGAAAACGTCGAGCTGCCGATGCTCTATCGCGCGGTTCCTCGATCGGAGTGCCGCCGCCGCGCGCTCGACCTGCTTGCCCAGGTCGGCCTCGAGCATCGCGCGGGTCATCGTCCCGGCGAACTCTCGGGCGGCCAGCGCCAGCGGGTCGCCATCGCGCGCGCTCTCGCCAATCGCCCCTCGCTCATCCTGGCCGATGAGCCGACCGGCAACCTCGATACCACGACCGGGAACTCGATTCTCGAATTAATCGACGAGCTTCATCGCGGCGGACAGACAATCGTCCTCGTCACGCATGACCCGCATGTGGCCGAGCGGGTAGGGCGTATCGTGCGCCTGCGCGACGGAACCATCGAGAGCGACCAGTCCCGTTAGAAGGGATGCGCCACCTTGCTGCTCACTACGATACGGCAAGCGCTCGATACGATGCGGCTGCATCGGCTGTGGGCGTTTCTGACCATCGCCGGAATAGTGTGGGGCACCGCATCCGTCGTGTTGCTGGTCGGGTGGGGCGTCGGCGTGCATCAGATGATCGATGGCGGGATGCAGAAAATCGGGAAGAACCTGATCTACACGCTTCCCGGAAAGGTCAGCGAGGACCTGTCCCCCGCCGACAACCGCCGCCAGCTTTCGTTCGAACTCGATGATGCCCGCGCGTTGCGCGCCGCGGCCCGCCATATCGAGATCATGAGCGCCGAGATTCAGGACTTCGAGTACGCAACGCACGGCGCGAATACGCACCTGGTGGACGTGCGCGGAATCGAGCTCGAGGCGATGGGGTTGCGGGGAGTCTCGATCGCCCAGGGGCGATGGATCTCATCCGAGGACCTTTCGCTCGCCCGCCGCGTCGCGGTCATCGGCCAGACCGCGCGCACCCGCCTGTTCGGAGACCATCCGGCGGTCGGACAGACTATTCAATTGAATGGACAAACCTTCGAGGTGATCGGCCTGCTCGCCAAGGTCGGAGCGCAGCTAAGCCGCGACCGCAGCCTGCTCGACGAACAGATCTGGATCCCGATTACTACTGCGCGCAACCTGACCGGCCGCAAGAACCTCGACCTCATCGTCCTGCGCCCGCCTGAACGCGGGATGAACGACGCCGTCAAGCAGGAGGTGCGCCGCATCCTCGCCAAGCGCATCCATGTCTCGCCCGAGGACGAGGAGGCCATTCAGATTATCAGCATGATCGATTACCTCTCGGGCTTCGATGCGGTCTTCGCGGCATTCAACGTGTTCCTGACCGTGCTTGCGATTGCGACCCTGGCGATCGGCGGCATCGGCGTGATGAACATGATGCTGGTTTCGGTCAATGAGCGGCGCGGGGAAATCGCGCTCAGGATCGCGCTCGGGGCGCGGCCGAGCCAGGTGATTAGTCAGTTCCTGATCGAAACCCTGGTAATTACTCTGATCGGCGGCATCGCCGGAACCACGCTCGGCGTACTTGCCTGCGCGGCGCTGAGCCTGCTTCACGGCGACCTCGTGCCGACCCCGCACATCATCCCGGCGATGGTTGTGCTCGCGATCACGACGACGGTCGTCGTCGGGGCGGCGTCGGGATCCCTTCCGGCGTGGCGCGCATCCGCAGTCGATCCCGCCGAGACCCTGAGGGCGCCGTGATCCTGCACGAGATGATCGCCGATTCGCTCGCTGGCATTCGGACCAACTGGCGCCGCGTCCTGTTGACCAGCTCCGGGATCGTGTGGGGCGTCGCCCTGTTCGTCGCACTCACCGCGGCAGGGCAGGCGATGGCGAAGCATTACCGCGCGAAGATGGAAGCGGTCGGCCCCAAGGTAATCTACGTGTTCGCTGGTTCGGTGGCTCGCACCGGAGAAGGTGCGCGGACCGCGCGCACCGTCCACCTCGACATCAAGGATCCGCCGCGCCTGCCCGGCTCGCCGACGGTCGAACGCGCAGAGCCCGAAGTACAGGCGGGCCTGCGCGTGGTCAAGGGGGGCGGGCATATCAAGGTCGCGTGGACCTACGGAGTCGGGCCCGATACCGGAATAATCCGCAATTTCACAGTCGCCCGCGGACGCTTCATCACCCGCTCCGACGTGGCGGCGCGCGCGCAGGTACTGGTCATCGGCGCCAAGGTCGAGGAGCGGCTGTTCGGACGGCGCTCGGCGCTCGGTGAAACCGTTCGTCTCGACGGATACCCATTCCGCGTAATCGGGATATCCGCTCTCAAAGGCGAGCAGATGGTCAACATGGGCCCGCGCGACGACGAGCAGGTCCTAATGCCGGTTTCGACCGCGCAGCGGCTGTTTACTCTGAACGACCGGATTGGCTATTTGATTTACGAGCCTCGCACCCGCAACGAGGCCGCGCAATCGATGACCGAGGCGCGCCTGCTGCTCGGACGCCATCACAGTTTCACTCCGGCCGATGATGAGGCGCTCGCCTTTTTCAACGTCGGCGAGATTATCACGGCGATGGATTCGATGAGCCTCGCGCTCAACGTATTCCTTGCCGCCTGCGGCCTGGTCACTCTCGCGATCGGCGCGATCGGCGTGATGAATATCATGTTGGTGGCGGTCACCGAGCGGACCCGGGAGATTGGGTTGCGCAAAGCGCTCGGCGCGACCAACCGCCTGGTGTTTTTGCAACTGATGTGCGAGACGCTCGCGATGACGCTCGCGGCGGGGCTGATCGGCGATTTGGCGGGCGGGGGGTTGATTCGTGCGATGCAGATAATGCGCGACAGCTCGGCGCGGGCGCAGTTCCTCATGCCTGAAGTGGTATTCTCCGGACGCGTCGCAATTCTCTCGACGCTCGCCCTGGTGGCGGCGGGAACGCTTGCGGCTTTGCTTCCGGCGATGCGCGCGGTGCGTGTCGATCCCGCGATCGCGCTACGCGAAGAGTGAGTAATCGCGAGGCGAGTGTAGGACGGAGCAATTAGTATTGCGTTTCTGAGAACGCGGTCAGCTCGGGTCTTGCGGCTTAGGCTGAGCGCCCGCTGCGCCAGGGCGCTTAGCGGCTTCAGGTCGGAGTCGCAGTCGGGGTCGGCGTCCTGGATTTCGGAGTTTTAGTCGCGGTCGGGGTTGGCGTCCTCCTGGGTTTCGGAGTTTTGGTTGGGGTCGGTGTCCGCGTCTTCTTGGGCTTGGGGGTCTTGGTCGGAGTCGGAGTCCGCGTCTTCTTTGGTTTCGGGGTCTTGGTGGCGGTGGGAGTCGCGGTGACGGTTGTGGTCGCGGTAGCTGTCGGAGTCTTTGTGGCGGTTGCGGTCGCCGTCCGAGTTGCGGTGCGAGTCGTCGTTGCGGTAGCCGTGGCAGTGGCTGTGCGCGTTGGCGTCGCCGTTGCGGTCGCGGTGGGCGTGGCCGTCGCAGTCTTTGTTGGGCTCGGCGTCCGCGTCGCGGTCGCAGTTGCCGTGGCAGTGGGCGTCGGGATCGCGGTCGAGGCTTGGTACTCGTACGCGCCAATGTCGCAAGGACCGTCGGGACCATCTTCGGGGTCGGGCCGGGGCATGCCGCGCTGGTCAGTCGTTGTGAAGTTGTGGCAAGTCCCGATTGCAATTGCATCGATCGAAACGCTTAACGGTAGCTCCGCGATAGTCTCAGTCGGTCCGCCATTGAGGGCGAGCCCCGAGGGGTCGAGGAGAGCGCTGACCCCGTCGCCCAAGGTCTGCCCTTGCGCGCCGGTCCCCGTAAAGCCGCAGCTGTCGTCGTCCGAGACGTTATACCCGCCATCATCGATATTCCCGCTTGCTGCACTGCAATTCGGGGTGGCTGCGCCTCCCCCGACCAGTATGCTCTCGCCGATAAAAGTTCCATCCGGCTTCGTACTTACATCGAAAATGGTTCCGCCCAAACCGGTCGCGTTTCCGGAGAATGTGCAAAACTCCATCTCTATCAGGCCTAAGTTGTTGTAAGTCGCGCCTCCGTCCGTACCCCCAGAGTTGCCGCTGAAGGTACTGTTAAGGACGCCGGTCGAGGCAAGGTCCTCATTGAAGATCGCACCGCCGCCGAATGTCGCAGTGTTCGTGTAGAAGGTGCTGGTCTGAATATTAAGCGTGCCCGCACCCGATGGTTCTGAGTTATCTACGGCCCCACCCTCAGCGGCGTTGTTCAGTGCGAAGGTGCTCGTTGCGATAGAGGTGGTTGTCTCCGAATAGATCGCGCCTCCCGAACCCAGGGTAGCCGAGTTCGCGCTAAAGCTGCTGCCACTAACCACCAGTTGTTCATTGGAACTCTCGTAGATGGCGCCCCCCGAGTCCCCCGCGGTGTTGTCCTGAAAACTGCTGCCCGAGATGATGACATCCGAGGAACCGGTGGCATCGATTGCGCCGCCATCATCTGTGGCAGAGTTCCCCGAGAAAGCGCAGCCGGTTATATGCACCGCCGCCCCAGAAATCGAAATGGCTCCGCCATTGGTCGCCGAGCCATTCTCGAACACCAGACCGTTCAGGAAAATCGTTCCGCCCGGAAGCGCAAGAATCGGTCCGCCATTTCCGTCCAAAGTGATGCCGGCGCCGTCGATTGTCGCACTATTGTTGAGCGTCAAAACACCCCACGTCAGGGTTATGGTGCCTCCCATAGCAAATTCGATAGTGCTGGTGATGGCGCCCGATGTGCAGTCGCCGCCCGATTCGTCCCCGCTCTCATCGATGTTGTTGATCGCTTTGCGCAGGCTGCACATGCCGTCACCGAAAGTGATGTCATCCAGGAGCGTGTTGACGGTAATGGTATCCTGGGCTTTGAGTCTGTGGGGCGCCACCAACGTCCCGACAATCACCGCGCCGCCAGAAACACCGGCCATCAAGAGCAAAGCTTTCAGCGTGGTGCGCGCCGACACGAGCCGTTGAAGCGATCCGCGCGCCGCGGCCGAGGCCAGATGAACCGCTTGTGCCGCATTACGGCGCCATCGCGAAAACACCGATGCTTCGCTCATCGCGCACCCAACAACCGGCCCGCCGATAGCGCGATCGCGGCGCGACCGTGCCGAGTTCCTCCACTACGCTGCGATCTTGTCAGTTGCACTTGGGCTGCTCTTCGCCTTTCTGATTTTCTAGCTGAGGAAATTCATATCGCTAGCGTCGATGATGCGCTCAGTCCGAGGCTTTTGGCTTCGGCTAGGGCCGGTCGCGCGAGGGATCTCCGCGGCTTCAGGTCGGAGTTGCAGTCGGCGTCGGCGTCCTGGATTTCGGAGTTTTAGTCGGGGTCGGAGTTGGCGTCCTCTTGGGTTTCGGCGTTTTGGTTGGGGTCGGTGTCCGCGTCTTCTTGGGCTTGGGGGTCTTGGTCGGAGTCGGGGTCTTAGGTTTAGGAGTCTTGGTCGCGGTCGGGGTCCGCGACTTCTTTGGTTTGGGGGTCTTAGTCGCGGTGGGGGTTGCCGTATTGGTGGCGGTCGGCGTCGCGGTGATGGTTGCGGTCATAGTTGCGGTTTTGGTCGCGGTCGCCGTCGCAGTCGCAGTCGGCGTCGCGGTGACCGTCTGAGTCGCGGTGGCGGTTGCGGTCGCCGTCGCGGTCGCGGTCGGTGTGTCCGTGGCGGTTTCAGTGGCAGTCGCCGTCGCGGTTGTGGTCGCTGTCGCCGTCGCGCTCGGAGTTGGCGTGGGCTGGGGCGAGGACTCCTGCAGCTCAAATGCCCCGATGTCGCAAGCGGCGCCGCCGCCCTTGGAGGCGGGGGGATCTTCGGGATCCGGACGGGGTTCGCCGCGCTGGTCCACGTTGGTAATGCTGCCGCAAGCGACGCCGTTCACCGCATCGATCGACGGGCTGCCCGGCTCCTCCGCGATGGTCTCCGTCGGGCCGCCGTTGTCCGCCAGACCCCCCGGATCGAGGCTCGGGGTGACGCCGTCGCCGACGGTCTGGCCGTTAACGCCGCCGGTGTTCGCAAAACCGCACGACGTGTCATCGGAGATGTTGAAGCCGCCGTCGTCTATCGTTCCTGCGGCGGCGTTGCAGTTATTGCCGCCGAGGCTTGCCGCCAGGATGCTCTCGCCGACCGCCGTTGCGTGGCTTGGTACGGTGTTTTGGTCATAGATGTCGGCCCCGCCGGTACCGCTCGCCGAGTTGCCTTCGAAAGTGCAGAAATGGACCTCGACGACGCCGGCATTGTTGTACGTGCCGCCGCCCTCGATTGCGGAGTTGCCCGAGAAAGTGCTGTTCAAAATGCTGGTCGCTGCGCAGAAGATTGAGCAGCCGCCGTTGCCTATCGCGCCGCCGCCAGCACCAACAATGCCGTTTTGCATGTTATTGGCGAAGGTGGTGCCGCTGACATTGACCGTGTTTGTGGTGCTGCTGTTATCGACAGCGCCGCCTCGATTGCCGGCTGTATTGCCGTCGAACAGGCTATTGGTGATTCCCAACCCGCCAGGATCGACATTGTCGATCGCGCCCCCGCTGCCGGCGGACCCGGCCGAATTAGTGTCGAACTCACTGGTGAATACGTCCAGCGAACCTCCAGTATAGATGGCGCCGCCGCTGCCGCTCGCGGTGTTGTTGGAGAAATCGCTGCTGGTAACCGTGAGATGCGGGAGCCCCGCTCCGCTGGGTCCGCCGAAGATCGCGCCCCCGTTGCCGGTGGCTGTGTTGTTCTGGAAGGAGCAGCCCGTGACCTGCAGCGAGCCCGAAACGGAAATGGCGCCGCCGTTGGCCGCCGACCCGTTCTTCAGCGTCAGGCCGCTCGCCTCGAGTGTGCCGGGAACTACGAAGATCTGGTTCCCGCTGCCGTCCAGGGTGATGCCCGCGCCCTGTATCACCAGTATGCCCGAGGTGCCTCCTGTGATCGATGGCAGAGTGGAGGTCAACGTTATGGTGCCCGCGACTGAGAATCCGATAGTGTCCGCGCCGGTCCCGGGGGGGCAGTTATGCACCGCGGACTGAGTATTCGCGGCAGTGATCGCGTCGCGCAAGGCGCATTCGCCCGGCTTCCCCGGATCGTCGAGCGTATCGACGTTGATCGTAACCGTGGCTGTGACCTTGTGCGGCGCGGCTAACGTTCCGATAATCACCGCGCCGCCACAAACGCCGGCCATCAAGAGGAGCGCCTTCAGCGTGGTGCGCGCAGGCGCGAGCCGTTGAAGCGGGACGCGCGCCGCCGCTAACGCGCCGCGAACGGCCTCGGCGGCCGCTCGTCGCCATCGCGAAAGAGCCGTCGCGTCGCTCATCGCCCGTCCGTCAACTGCACCAACAATGCGGCTTCGGCAGCGGCGCGCCGACCGTACCTGTCCGCTTGTGTTACCGTCATCTAAACTGGGCGGAAACTCCCCCTGTGACCTTTTTACCCGTGGGGATCCATTAGGGGAATACGAAAAACACATAAGGCGGCCTCATCGGTGGGGCGGGTGGCCGACGAGCGGAAACCGAACGGCGACCCGGCGGTTTCCGCCGATGCGAGTGGCGCGCATCGATCATGGGCTTGACGATATCCCCTCCAGGGGGATAGGATCGCCCGCATGGTACACGCATCGCATCCCGATATTGTCAATCGCCTCAGGCGCGCCGACGGCCATCTCAGAACGATCATCGAAATGATCGAACAGAAACGCGAATGCCTCGACGTTGCCCAGCAGCTTCACGCGGTCGAAAAAGCTATTGGGACCGCGAAACGAATTTACGTCCAGGATCACATCGACAATTGCATCGAGGACGCCGTGGGCGCGATTCCACGCAGCGCTCGCGGACCGCTTTCGGAATTCAGGGAGATTACCAAGTACCTGTGAGCGGCCGATCCGAACCGCTGGGCAAGAGCCGGATGGACGAGCCGGGTCATCAATCGCATCGCGGGCGCACGGAGCAATGGCGCGCGGAGGATTCGCGGGATGCTCACGTTCACGGCGTCGCGAATCCGGTCCATCTGACTACGGCGCGCGGACTGCAGGCGCTCAAGTGGTCGCTTGGCATCCTCGGGATTGCCGCGATGGTGCAGCTTTGCGTCGTAGTGGCGTCGGGGAGCGTCGCCCTGCTGGCGGATACGATCCACAACGCGGCTGACGCATGCACCGCGATTCCGCTTGGAATCGCGTTCGTCCTGATGCGGCGAACACCGAGCGCGCGGTTTACGTACGGCTACGGCCGCGTCGAGGACCTCGCCGGCGTCGCGATTGTACTAGTCATTCTCGCCAGCGCGCTGGCCGCGGGATACGAGGCGGTGAGGCGGTTGATCGATCCGCATCCGATCTCGGCGCTTGGAGCGGTGGGACTCGCGGGCGCGATCGGCTTTCTCGCAAACGAAGCCGCGGCCCGCATCCGCATCAGGACCGGACGCGAGATACACAGTGCGGCCCTGGTCGCCGACGGTTATCACGCGCGCGTGGACGCCGTCGTGAGTCTCTCGGTCAGCGCGGGAGCGATTGCGGTGAAACTGGGATTTCCGATTGCGGATCCGATCATCGGCTTTGCGATCGCCGCGGCGATCCTCGGAATTGTATGGGACTCCGCTCGCACGGTCTTCACCCGCCTGCTCGATGGTGTCGAACCGGACCTCGCCGCCGAAATCTGCCACGCCGGCGAGCACGTCGCGGGAATCGGCGCCGTGCTCGAGACTCGCGCGCGATGGCTGGGGCATCGCCTGCATGCCGAGGCGGACATCGCAGTCGATTCGGCGCTCTCCGTCCGCGAGGGCATCGAGATCGCCGAGCGCTTCCGGCGCGAGGTCATGACGCATCTGCCCGAGCTCGCGGCGCTGCACGTGGGCATCGTGGACCAGGGCGCGCAGCCCGCCGGCGCGGATGCTTCCCGTCCCCGAAGCCGCTGGCTTTGACGATCGCAGCATAGAAGGAGGGATATGCTCCCATGGTCAGATATCGACATGTGGTTCTTGTTGCCGCGCTGATAGCGTGGGTAGTCTCCGCGACTGCTGTCGCTGTCTATTTATTCGGGCGGAAGTGGCTATGGTTTGGAGCCGGAACGGCAGCCGTGATCCTGGGAGTGCATATTACATTGCACTATGTCGCTCTGGCGCTCGGCGGCACGTCGCTGATTGGGTATGCGATCCGATGGCTGCACGCGCGGCCGGTCGAGGACGAACATCAGGCGCCGAGAACGACCGGCAAGGTTATTCATTGGGCCTTTCGCTACGATCTTCTGATATGGGCGATCTCGCTCGGGAGGGAGCGGGCTTTTCGCGAGAAAGAAATCGACTTGGCGGGACTCAAACCCGGCGATTCTGTTCTGGACGTCGGGTGCGGAACGGGAACGCTTGCGATCGCCGCCAAGCGGCGCGTTGGCGCGGACGGCAGCGTGTATGGAATCGACGCCTCGCCTGAGATGATCGCACGCGCGGCCAACAAGGCTAGAAAGGCGGGAGTGGAAGTGGATTTCAAACCCGCAGCAATGGAGGCTTTGCCGTTTCCTGATGCGACCTTCGACGTAGTACTCAGTTCGGCGATGTTCCATCATTTGCCGGACCAGGCGCTCCGCGACGGCATCCGGGAGATCCGCCGGGTTTTGAAGCCTGGCGGACGGCTGCTCGCCGTGGATTTTGGAGGGTCAGAAGATGAAAAGGCTAGCCGGACCGCGCGCCACCACAATCATGTTCATTTCGACATCCGCCACGTGATCCCGGAGTTGACCGAGGCCGGCCTGGGAAGTGTCGAGAGCGGAGCGGTGGGATTCCGCGATTTGTGGTTTGTCCGATCCGCAGCGCCCGCCGCGCAAACGAGGTTGTAGCAGTCGGAGATGCTGCGGATAGCGCGGTGCACTAACCCTGCGGCGCGCCGTAGCGCACTCGAAGCTCCAGATTGACCTGCAACACGTTAATCGCCTTCTCGCCAACGAGGCCGCCTAGCGGCGCAAACGCATCGGCCTGGAGAATCTGCTCGATTTCGGCGCGGACCTGCGCAGGATCGCGCTTGGTATCCGATGCCCACTTGGCCGCGACGCGGTCGAGTTGGTATTCGGCGTTCTCGAGCATAATGTGCGGATCCAGGCCGGAGCCCGAAGTCGTCACCATGTCGCCGGGGACGTCCGCCAGCGGCGCATCAGGATGATCCTGGCGCCACATGTCGAAGAAGATCGACTGAATATCCGAACCGCTCGCGACGGGCTCGATGGCAGTCTGAGTTTTTCCGCCCGGCAATTGCTTCGTAACCGCGCTGGGGAATTTGCCGGGATTGTCCTTAGAGAAATTCTCGAAAAATACAACCGCGAGGTCCGACGGCTGCGGCTGCGGAGTGGCCGGGTTCTGCTTTATCCAGTCGGCGACCGCTTGCTTGTGAGTCTTTGTCCAGTCGGTGATGTACTGGGCGTGTGACGGATCGGCGCTCACCCAGCTCTGGGCGAGTCCGTTATGATTGTCAGCCCATTGCGCGACGACATGCGCATTGCCCTGGTAGCGGTCGGCCTGGAACCATGCCTCGATGTCGGGGGCGACGAGCTGGTCCTTCTTCGGGCCGGCGGAATATTTGACCATCGGAGCGAGCATCCGGGCCACGCGATCGCGCAGCAGGTAGTTCGATGGGGCGAGCGCCGATGATGTCGAGGCTGACGCATCGTATGACGCCGCCGAGGGACGCGGCCAGAAGTATTCGTCCTTGGTGAATGGCTGCGCTATGAGAAGCGAGCCGGCGGGTTTGCCGTCGGGCCCCGTGATGATGCTTCCGTTTGCCGTAAACGGGAAGACCGTCTGGCCGATTGCCCATACGACGAGGGGATAGACCAGGCAACAAATTACTATCGTCGAGCCGAGCAGCCAGAGACTTTTGGTAATGTAGGTTTTCATCTTCGTTCGTCCTTGCGGCGGTGTTGCCCTAGGCAACCAGGCGCATCGCCGCCATCACGACATCGATTAGCTTGATCCCTACGAACGGCAGGATGACGCCGCCGACGCCCCAGACAAACAGGTTGCGCCGCAGCAGGGCGTCTGCTCCGAGCGGCCGGTAGCTTACCCCGCGCAGGGCCACGGGAATAAGCAAAGGAATTATCACGGCATTGAAAATTACCGCCGAGAGGATTGCGGAGGTCGGCGAATGGAGATTCATGATATCCATCGCCTTCAGCCACGGAAGCGTGCCGGCGAAGAGCGCGGGCACGATCGCGAAATACTTCGCGACGTCGTTGGCGACCGAGAATGTGGTAAGCGCGCCGCGCGTCATCAGGAGCTGCTTCCCGATCTCGACCACCTCGATGAGCTTGGTCGGATCGGAATCGAGATCGACCATGTTGCCCGCTTCCTTGGCGGCCTGAGTACCGGAGTTCATCGCAAGCCCCACGTCGGCTTGCGCGAGCGCGGGAGCGTCGTTGGTGCCATCGCCCATCATCGCGACGAGCTTGCCCTCGGCCTGCTCCGTGCGGATATACGCGAGCTTGGATTCCGGCGTTGCCTGCGCGACGAAGTCATCGACGCCGGCCTGGTTTGCAATCGCCGCGGCGGTGAGCGGATTGTCGCCGGTGATCATCACGGTGCGCAGCCCCATCCTGCGAAGGCGCTCGAAGCGCTCGCGCATCCCCGTCTTGAGAATGTCCTCGAGTACGACGACGCCCGCAATCTTGCTATCTTCCGATACCAGGAGCGGCGTTGCGCCCTTGGACCCGACTGACTCGATAGTGGTTTTCAGTGTGGCCGGAACCGAGCCGTTGTCTGACAGGACTAACGCGGTGATTGCATCGGGAGCGCCCTTGCGAACTGATTTTCCCCCCGGCAGGTTCACCCCGCTCATTCGGGTTTGCGCGCTGAAGGGGATAAACTCACTTCCGAAGGGCGGAGTCATCTCTTTCGTCGCAATTCCGAGAGCTTGAGCTGCCCGAGCGATACTCTTTCCCTCGGGAGTATCATCTGCGGCGGATGCGAGCCCCGCCAGGCGCGCCAGCGTGACCTGCGAATAAGCGCCGATGGGAATAAAGCCAGTCGCGTGGCGATTGCCGACGGTGATCGTCCCGGTTTTGTCGAGCAATACAGTATCTATATCGCCCGCGGTCTCAACTGCCTTGCCGCTCTTGGCAATGATGTTCGCCTGGAGAGCGCGGTCCATTCCGGCGATTCCGATTGCCGCGAGCAGCGCGCCGATCGTGGTCGGGATGAGACAGACCAGCAGCGCCACCAGGGTCGGAACGTCGGTGCCGAGACTCTTCAGCGGTTCCGATATTCCCAGATAGCTCATCATGTATTGTTCGGCGTTGTACGCCATCGGCCACAGCGGCATCACGACTATCAAGAAGGCGAGCGTAAGGCCGGAGAGCGCCAGTGTGAGCGCAATCTCGTTTGGCGTCTTTTGGCGGACCGCGCCCTCGACCAGCGCGATCATGCGATCGAGAAACGATTGACCGGGAAGGGCGGTTATTTTTACCACGATGCGATCGGAGATGACCCTGGTCCCGCCGGTGACTCCGGAACGATCGCTGCCGGCCTCGCGAATCACCGGGGCTGACTCGCCGGTGATCGCGGATTCATCCACCGACGCGATCCCATTGATTATTTCGCCATCGGTTGGAATCACCTGGCCCGCAGTTACTACAACCTGGTCGCCGGGCCTGAGATCGGTCGAAAGCACTTGCTCCAGGACTCCATTCTTGAGGCGATAGGCCGGAGTCTCACTGCGGGTCCTGCGCAGGGATTCGGCCTGGGCCTTGCCGCGCGCTTCTGCAAGGCCGGTTGCGAAGTTGGCGAAGAGTACGGTCAGGAAAAGCCAGAAATCGAGCGCGACAAAATAGGTAATCGGGACCTGGCTCGCCGACGTGCTGACCGCCGCCTGTATGATGAACAGCAGCGTCAAAAATGCGCCGACCTCAACCACAAACATCACCGGATTGCTCCACTGTATGTCGGGGCGGAGCATGACGATCGATTGCCTCAGCGCCTGGCGGATCAGTTCGGGTTCGAATAGCCGGTGGCCTTTTACGCGCCGGGGCGGGCGCGGATGTTCCGGCGTCTCGATTCTGCGTATCGGTTGTGCCACTGCTGCCATTGTTTGGCCCTCCGAAAATTCTCCTGACTGTGGACCTTGTTTGCTGGAATCGACCTGCGCCGCGACGCCCCTAGCCGCCAAAGGGAATCGGTCCCCAGTGCTCAGCCAGAGGTCCGAGTGCGGCGACCGGGAGGAAGAGCAGGGCGCCGATTATCACGATCGTGCCGAACAGCATGCAGCCGAAGGTCACGGTATCGTCGCGGAGGGTACCCAGTCCGAACGGCGTGCTCTTTTTCATGCCGAGAAAGCCCGCCATCGCAATCGGCGCGAAGATCGGAATGAAGCGGCCGAGCATGATTACGAAGCCTGCCCCGATATCCCAGGGCACCGCCTCGGGCGCGGGACTGGGATTATTGTTGAGGCCGTATGAGACACCCATGCCATCAAAGGCCGAGCCGTTATTCGCTGAATCCGACGAGAATTGATAGACGATCTGCGAGAATCCGTGGGCGCCAGGATTACTCTCCGCCTTGACGCCCCAGTCCTTCGCGGCGAACAGGCCACTCGGCCCGAGAATGACTAGTGGATGAATTAGCAGGGCAATCAGAGCGAGCGTCACTTCCCGTGCGCCGATCTTCTTGCCCAGGTATTCGGGCGTGCGGCCGACCATCTGGCCAACCACGAAAATCCCGATGATCAGGAAGAGCAGCATGTTGATCATGCCGACGCCCTTGCCGCCGAAGATGCAGTTGACCCACATTCCGAAGAACGGAGACAAGGCGGCGACGGGATTCAGGCTGTCGTGCTCGCAGATGATCGCGCCGCAGGTGAAATCGACGGTGGCGGCGGCGAACGTCGCGGCTGCAGACGTGCCAAAGCGCAGCTCCTTGCCCTCGAGGTTGCCAAGGTGCTGATCGACGGGCAGCCCTGCAACCGCCGGCAGTGTGATTACCCGCTTGCCGCCCGAAGCACTAGCGCTTGGAATTTCGAAGGTTCTCGTTTGGGGCCGTGCAATGAGGCCGGGATTGGGTTTTAACGTGTCAAAATAGATGACCCAAAGTACGGTCCCGACGAGCATGGCCAACATAACCGAAAAAATGACTGCCGCATGGCGATTGCGTTTCAGCATCCGCCCGAACATCAGCACCAGCGCCATCGGGAACAGCATCATGCTCGACGTGGTGAGAAAATTCGCAAACGCGGTCGGGTTTTCGAACGGATGGGCCGAGTTCATCCCATAGAAGCCGCCGCCGTTGGTGCCCAGCATCTTCATTGGGACGAACGCCGCGAGCGGGCCCACTACGATGGTCTGCTGCTTGGGCTGATTATTATTGTCGGTTCCCATCGCAGCAGGCTCGAGCGTGTTGACCTGGTAGGCGCTTTGAAAGGTCATCGGCATTCCGGTTGTGAGAAAGACCAGGCTCAGCGCGAACGCGGCGGGCAGAAACGTGTAAAACACAACTCGCCACATATCGAGGAAGAAGTTGCCGACGTGATCGTCGCTGCGAAAGGACCGAATGATCGCGGTCAGCGCGCAGAATCCGATCGCGGCCGAGAGGAAAAACATGGGAATGCAAAAGAAAATCTGGGAGAAATTCGAGAAGGCTACGTCACCTGAATAGTGCTGAATGTCCGTGTTCGTGGCGAACGAGATAACGGTGTTGAAGATGGTGGTGGGCGCCAGCGCGCCGAGGCCGCGCGGGTTGAGCGGCATCCAGGGCTGGGACACAAGGACGAAGTACCCGAAAACATACAGCACGGTGTTGAACACCAGGAGCGCGATCGCATATTGCTTCCATCCCATCGGACCGTTGTCGACCCGGCGCTCAAACCACTCAAGCAGCCTGGGCGGCTGGTATTGGCCGTCCATGATCCAGGCCAGGTAGCGGCTTAGCGGGATCGCGAGCAGCGCAGGAACCGCGATGACAATGAAAGGAAGGAGCCACATGGTTTTAAACCCTCTTTGGAAGCTTGTGCGCCCGAGTGGTGAAAGCCGGCTTAGGCTAGAACCACTGGGGACGGATCATCGCGGTTAGCAAATACACAAACAGCGCGACGCCGATAACTGCAGTTAGGTAGATCACGAACGCACCTCTAAATCTTTCCGCAGGCGATAATGAACAAGTAGCAGAGCCCGAGGCCGGCAAGGCCGAGCAGAAATGTCACCGGCATCCAGATTGTGAGATCCATAGGCGGTATCCTCCAGCCAATGAAATGCGTAGGTGCAACGCGTGTGCCACGGGCCGGCCTTCGATGGGGCGGCGGCTATACTGCAGCTTGCATTACCAGTCGAAAATGAATCGCGGGGGCGATGACGGGAAGATCCGATCGGGCTATGCAATGCGCATCGAGGCTGCCGGTTCTGACATCGTATTGTGCAGTGCGGCGGCTCGGCGCAAGCGAGTATCAGTGAGGCAATGCCCTGCCCGGCGGATGGGCAAGTGCCTATTCGCCGCGCGCTGCCGTCAGCGGCAGGAGGTAAGACAGTTGATTGGGGCGCGGACGACGTGATCGAAGTGCCGCACGGATCTCTTGTGCCGCACCAATGAAAGCGAGCTGCGAATTTGACGCACTAGGGCCGGCGTCTGGCCAGGGACGCTCGCCCGCACGGCCCTGTGATGACGAGTGAGATTGGCGAGTATGGTCTATCGGCCGCCGGTGAATGCCGGGGGCGTGTCGGAGCTCGAGTGAACTGGCGTCTGTTGTAACTGCGAGGCGTCGTTCCTCGGAATGAACCCGATTATCTGGGGTTGCGGCGCGCGCTGGGGCGTGCTCGCCCTCTCTTGATATGGAAACGTGGAAGTGAGGTGACCATTGGTAGCCGAGATTGCGCGTACTTCCTGATCGAGTTTGAATACCGCGATGCTCTCGGGGTGCAGGACGTCAAGAAGCTCGTGCAGGATGCTCTGCACCGCGTCATCGAAGAGGACGAACTCGACTCTCAGCCGCGGGCGGAGATCGCTTTTGAACTCGCGGCCCCTGTATAGTTGCGGCCGTCCTTCGCCCACCGCGCAGCCCGCGCGGTACACCTCGACAACGTCGAACTCTGAAATGTTTAGGCGCGTTGCCTCGTCCTTGAAGTCGTCCAAAGACCAGGGCGTGATGATTACTTCTATTCTCTTCATTTTGGACTTTCGGCGGAGCGGAGCAGATCCCCCACGCCACACCCGACGACAGCCTCCTTGTGCACTGAGAGCAGCAGAAACTATGCCACGGTGAAAATGTCGCAGGCGCAAAGCATTTTCGCGACCTCGGCGAGCCGCGCGGTTTCACTCCTCGGCAGGACATTGCTGCAATTTGAAATGTACTGTGAAGAGCCGGCGAGCGGTGCGTAATTTGCGCGCAGCCGCGGGCGAGTTACTTGGGACGCCGGTTAGGCAGTAATCGCGAACCGGGCTGGCACGTGCGCCCGCTACTCGAGCCGGTAGCGCTTGCGCTTGCGCCACAAGGTAGTGACGTTGATTCCAAGCCTCTCGGCCGCGTCCTGAAGCGTTGGCGACTCCGTCAGCACACGCATTATCTGTTGGCGCTCAAGATCCTCGAGGCTGGACGGGGACGGCGCGGCCGAGGCGGCCGACGGCGGCTGAAAGAGGGCGTCGGGAAGGCACTCCGGCCCAATCAGGTCGCTGCGCGAGATTACCACGGCGCGCTCCACTGCATTGCGCAATTCGCGCACGTTGCCCGGCCAGGAGTAATTGGCAAGTACGGTCTGAGCATCGGGTGAAAACCGCAATTGCGAGCGGCGATTGCGGATCGCAGCAGCCGCGAGCAACCGCTCTGCGAGCGGAAGAATGTCCTCTGGGCGTTCACGCAGCGACGGAATCCTCAGCGCGATCACGTTGAGCCTGTAAAACAGATCTTCCCGGAAGTGGTGAGCCGCCACCTCGCCGGGGAGATCGCGATTCGATGCGGCGATGATGCGCGCCTCGACGTGGATCGTACTCTCGCCACCGACGCGCTCGAAGCTCTGCTCCTGAACGAAGCGCAGAAACTTGGCCTGGAGCGCGGCGCTCAGATCGGCGATCTCATCGAGGAACACGGTGCCGCCGTTGGCGACCTCGAGGCGCCCGGGTTTATCCTTGATCGCGCCGGTGAATGCTCCCTTGACATGTCCGAAGAGTTCACTTTCAAGCAACTGCTCGGACAGCGTAGTGCAGTTGATTACGACGAATGCCTTTTCGCGGCGCGGGCTCCAGAGGTGAATCTGGCGCGCGAGCACATTTTTCCCGGTGCCGCTTTCGCCGGTCAACAGGATTGTCGCCTCGCTGCCGGCGACGCGTTTGGCGTCCTCGAACAGGCGCCTCATCACGGCGCTGCGGGATTCCAGGAAGGGCCGCTCCTCCAGCGTCTCGCGCAGTCCGCGAACCTCGCTGCGCAGGCGGCGCGTCTCGAGCGCCCGTTCGACGGCATGTTCGACCTGGTCGAGCGAGAACGGCTTCGTGAGGTAATCGTATGCGCCCGCTTTCATGGCGGCCACGGCGCCTTCCACGGTCGCGTAGGCGGTCATCAGGATTACCATCAGGTCGGGGTCGCGGCCCTTGATTTCCTTCAGTAGTTCGTAGCCGCTCATCTCCGCCATTCGGTAATCGGTGAGGACCAGGTCGAGGGCGTCCTGCTCCGAAAGCAGCGCGAGCGCCTGCTGCCCGCTTTCCGCGGTCCGCACCTCATAACCGTGCCTCCCGAAAAATGCGGCGAGACTGGTGCGGATGTTCTTTTCGTCGTCGACGATCAGGAGCTTTGCCATGGCGACTCCTGGGAAGCGGCTGGCGGATGATGATGCTATCAAGATCGATAGCACCAGCGAGTCGCGAGTAAAAGACGGGTCCGGCGCGTCCGCGACTTGAGACCGGGTTGGGTACCCGGCTATAAATCAGCGGCGTTGAAAGTCGGAAAACGAAATCCCGGCTCAAATGATCGAGGCGCCGCGCCGGCCAGCCCGGCCGCAAACGCCTCGGCGAGACCGCCCCTTCCCGAATCTCCAATCCTTGCGCCGGCTCCGCGATGCGCCCGGCCGCGTCGCTTGAAAAAACGGGCGAGAAGACACGGAGGTGCCGATCGCGATCATGCATAACTGGAAATCATATGCGGAAATGGCGATAGCCTTGTTCGTGCTGCTCGATCCGATCGGCGCAGTCCCGATCTTCGTTACCTTGACCGCTCATCACAGTCCGGAGGAAAGAACGCGCACGATCAACCGGGCCGCAGCTACCGCCTTCATCGTGCTCATCGTGGCCCTTCTCGCGGGCAACCCGCTGCTTAGTATATTGGGAATAAGTATCGCCTCATTCACTGTCGGCGGTGGCGTCGTCCTCATGATGATGGCGATGGCTATGTTGCAGGGCCGGGCGAGCCCGGTTCACCGCGCCGACGAGGACCTCGATGAGGCCGCGCAAAGGATGGCGGTCGCAGTCGTCCCGCTGGGCGTGCCGGTTGCTGCGGGCCCCGGCGCAATCAGTGCGGCTCTCATCTACGGCGAGCGAGCGAAGAACTGGACTAACACCGCGATGCTGGTCGCGATTATCGCGCTGGTCGTGATGTGCCTGTGGATCGCGTTGCGGCTGGCCGCGCCGACCAAACGACTGCTCGGAACGACCGGCATCCATGTCGTCACGCGGCTGCTCGGCCTGATCGCGATGGCGGTTGCGGTGGAGTTCATCGCCCGGGGCTTGAGTGAACTATTGCCGGGGCTGCGCGGAGCCGTCGGATGATCGAACCGGCGCGGGCCCGGCCGCCCGGGACGGGTAATCACTGACTATCTGTGCCGGGGCAATAGGACGAGCCGGAGATTTCGCGCGATCGAGACGGCCCTCTGGGTGAGCCGCGAGAACGCGTGCTGCCGCGCTCGCATCAGTAAGCGACGGATGGCATTTCCCCGGCCCCGCTCAGCGAGATGTTGAGATGGGGATGATGCGGGTCATCGCTGTCGATGAGAAGCGTCTGCGGCGCCGTCGCGCCGGTCGCCAATGGCGTGAACGTCACCACTACCGTGTGCGATTTGCCCTTGGCGAGTGCGAAGGACCCCGCGCCATTTTCTGCGAACGGCGGAGCAAGATCGTCTTCCACCGTTACATTCAGTATCCCCCCGCCTGAGTTCCTGACCGTGATCGTCTTCCTGGCTGTCGTCATAGCCTCGACCTTGCCGAACTTCAGCGTCATCGGCGTCACGGAAAGCTTGCCGCCGGTCGGAGTCGCCGTTGCGGTAGGTGTCGCGGTTGATGTCGCTGTGGGAGTGGACGTGGCGGTTGGTGTATCGGTAGCGGTTGCGGTCGCCGTGGCAGTGGCCGTCTGAGTTGCCGTTGCGGTTGGCGTATCCGTCGCGGTCGCAGTTGCTGTGGCCGTAGGCGTGCCGGTCGCAGTCGCGGTAGCGGTCGCGGTGGCCGTGGCAGTCGCGGTGGCGGTTGGCGTATCCGTCGCGGTCGCAGTTGCTGTGGCGGTCGGCGTGTCGGTCGCAGTCGCGGTAGCGGTCGCGGTCGCCGTGGCCGTCGCGGTGGCAGTCGGCGTATCCGTCGCAGTTGCCGTTGCCGTAGCGGTTGGTGTGTCCGTCGCGGTTGCAGTCGCGGTGGCGGTTGGAGTAGCCGTCGCAGTCGCGGTTGCGGTCTGAGTCGCGGTAGCAGTTGACGTGTCCGTCGCAGTTGCCGTGGCAGTAGCGGTCTGAGTGGCGGTGGCGGTCGGCGTGGCGGTCGCCGTCTGAGTAGCAGTGGCGGTTGGCGTAGCCGTCGCAGTCCTGGTCGCGGTGGCAGTCCGCGTCGCGGTAGCGGTTCGAGTCGCCGTCGCGGTTGGCGTAGCGGTTGCAGTCCTGGTCGCGGTAGCAGTCCGCGTCGCGGTAGCGGTCCGGGTCGCGGTTGCGGTTGGCGTGGCGGTCGCGCTCGCCGTGGGCGTAGGCGTCAGAGATGCGGTCGGGGTCGCGCTCACCGTAGGGCTGGGTTCTGCGGCGGGCGCGGCCATCATGAGATTATACGCGTTGACCGTACCGATTCCGGTGGCGAAGTCCCACCCGGTCGTGGCGACGAACGCCGGTTGGTACGCGCTCGTCGAAGTGGATAGCACGCCATTGCTGCCCGACGGCCAATAGCAATTCGGACCATCGTTGCAGTTTACGTCTATGTCACCCAGGGTCACATCGTAGAATATGCATGAGCTCGACGCCGCGTTGCCCAGAGTCGAATTGCACGATGGGTCGCCGGTCGCCCCGTATTCGGCCGCGGCGAGTGCGTAATAGGTCGGATTCGGATTGCCGGCCCTGTTCCCGGCCTTCTGATTAATTAACGCCTGGATGCCCGCCATGATGGGCGATGACACTGAGGTCCCGCCGAATCCCGCCCATGTATCCGGGGGCCCGCCGCAACCTGATCCCAGGAAGTTGGAAACCGGGTCCGTGTAACAGACCGCATAGTAGTGACCCCACAGTCCGTTCGAGGCGAACAGCGAAACGTCAGGGACATCCCGCACACCGTCGCGGGGGTTACCCAATACCGATTGCCACGCGGGCTTGGGATATCCGGCGCAGCTTCCGCTGACGGTGCCCGCCGCGTCAGGCGCTCCGGTTGCACAGCCGCTCGGGCCGCCGCTTCCCGCAACGACCGTCAGGAAGCGTTCGCCAAAGCTTGCATCGTTGCAGAACCCGCCGGAACCGTAGGTCACTTCCGTTGGACCATAGACGAATTGCGCGATCAGCTCGTTTGCGCAGGAATCGTTCCATGGAATTTCCGGAATGTACGAAAGCGCGGAGCCGTAAGTGGGCGAGTTCGTCGCGCTCCAGTACGTACTATTCGTACCCGCGTATGAGTCGCCGAAATCAGTGCCGCCGACCGATACGTTGTATGGCGTCGAGGTGAGGCCGCTGACGGCGATGCCCTGCGTCGCCGCGGCCGCACCATAGTCGGAGCCCGCGGCGCCCTCGTCGCCAGAGGAGGTGAATACGGACACGCCCTCCAGCACCGCAGTCTGATACAGGGAGTAGACATACGCATTGCCGCTTGCGCCAAGGTCAGGTTCAGATGCGCCGTAGCTGATGCTGACGATCGCCGGCGGAGGTGAATCGCTGCTGAGCAGGTTTTGAAGCGCGATGAATCCGCCGAAGTTGTCAGTATCTGCACACGAGGCGAGCACGATGGCCGCGCTGGGCGCCGCGGCGCTCGCCCATTCCACGTCTATCGCGGCCTCGCCATCATCCGTGTTGACCCCAGGATCGTCGCATTCCCCGCCCGTGCCCGGCGCGGGATGGATCTGAATGAAGCTCGCCGCCGGGTATGCGCTGGACAAGCCGAACGCGGATCGGAAATCCTCCCAGTCGCCCGGGTAGTTATAAACGTCGGTATCCTCCAGCAGGACGATCGTCTGACCCTGTCCCGAATAGCCTGCCCTGAAAGCTGGATTGAAGTTGTAGATAGTAGCGAGGTCGGGAGGAACGATGAGTTGCCAGCCGTTTACCGAGTAGTCGGGCCGCGGTTTGTTCATTGGGCGCGGCATGAAGTCATGGAGCGAGACGATTCCGACTATCGCCGGCGCGAGCGCGGCCGGAATCTGTGGGTCGCTCATGTTGGCGGTGTGTGTCTTGCCGTTTACATCCAGCCGATGAATCTCAGTACGGAAAGCTTCACGGACCTGGCCGGCGGTACCCGAAAAGTCGATCACGAGGCGGCTCGGATAAACGTAATTGATCGCGAAATCATGTGATCGGAGCCAGGCGGTGATCGTCGCGAGGTCATGCTCGGCGATCCCGTAGCGTTCTCCGATTTGCCGGGCAGTCAGCCAGCGATGGTAGTTGGGCGATTTGGAATCGTGGAGTTGATCGATGTAGTGCTCGATCTCGCGCTCGCGGCCGGGAGGGCGGCGCAACTGGAGGAACAGGTGCTTCATCGGGAAGTCGTCGGAAACCGGACCGCCATCGTTGCGCGCGTTCGCCTCGGGACGCGTGTTTCCGCGAAGTGTGACGAGAGCGGCCTCGTCGATTTTCTCAGGCAAAATTGCTCGCGCTTGCTCCGGCGAGCCGTTCGGCAGGCCATAGTCCGCGCCTGCCAACAATAGCACACCGCAAACGCCTACCAGGCAAATAAGTGTAGTTCGGTTCTTCATGTTGATGTGCGATCCGAAGCGATACCCATAAGAGCCAGCAGCGAATTTCAGTTGGGCGATGAGCAAGGATCACGCCACGGAGAGCGGGCCGCTCTCAGAGCGGGAATGCCCGCCGGAGACGAATAGTGACTATCCGCCGGCTCCGCTGCGGGCAGTGGCGAATGTGTCGCGATCGCGGACTCGTGCGGAAGCGTCGTAGCGCCGTCTCCTCCCCGGCAACGAGGCGCTATGATGACGATTGCTTGCACGCGCGTTGCTCTAATAACGCGCGCGGATGACTCCGAGTTCCCTTGCGCTGTCCCAGAGTGAACCCGTATGTTGCGCAATCAGGCGGGTGTTTGCTCCGTGAGAAGAGCGGGCCGCCGCGGCCAGCGAGGGCGGCTGGGAAGCGTACCTGAGGGCGACCGTTGATGCGCCGGCGTTTCGCGCGCGC
>DASPQS010000106.1:0-3216 GCA_035624865.1 Binataceae bacterium (SeqCode)
CCGGGCGTCCTGACCGAAACCACCGCCGACCTCGCCTTCGCCCTCCTGATGGCTTCCGCGCGCCGCGTCGCCGAGGGCGACCGCTTCGTGCGGGCCCACCGATGGCGCGCGTGGACGCCTCGCCTGATGCTCGGCCGCGACGTCTGGGGCGCTACCCTGGGAATCATCGGATGGGGCGCGATTGGCCAGGCTATGGCACGCCGTGGGGCCGCTTTTGGCATGCGCGTGCTCTACGTCTCGCGCGATCGCGATTCTCCGGACAACAAGTCGGCGCCTGGGGATAAGAGGAAGGGGGCGGCAAGGAAGCGCCCTTTCGCCACTGATGCGAACGGTCCGCCAATCGCCGCGCCGAACGCCGAGCGCGCCGACCTCGAACGTCTCCTGGCCGAATCCGATTTCGTCTCGCTTCATGTGCCCTTGACGCCCGAGACCCGCCATCTGATCGGGGCGCACGAGCTCGCCGCGATGAAGCCCGGCGCGATCCTCATCAACACCGCGCGCGGTCCGGTCGTCGATCAGGCCGCCCTGACCATCGCACTCTCTTCCGGAAGGCTCGGCGGCGCCGGCCTCGACGTCACCGAAGTCGAACCGATCGATCCCGCCGATGCCATCCTCAAACTCCCCAACGTCGTCATCACGCCCCACATCGGCAGCGCCACCCATGCGACTCGCCTGCGGATGGCGGAAATCGCGGTCGACAATCTTCTCGAAGTCTTCGCCGGCCGCCTCCCCCGCTTCTGCGCCAACCCCGCCGTCAAGCTTCGCGCATCGTCGTCATCGAAATAAGACGAGGCGCGCCCTCAAAATCCAATCGCACCCATTGACCGCCCCATGCGCTACCGCTGGATTCCGAGACACGGCAAGGCATTGCAGCAATCTGCAATGTTTCCAGAATTAGCCCAAGCGCCGCCTTTCAATTGCTGGAGTTTTGAAGCGCAGCACTCGGCATGATAAATGCCCTTCGTTGATCGAGATGCGACCCAACTTTGCGACTAAGGCTTGGCGACAGCTCACCGAGCGCTGCGCTCCGTGGTTGTCACGTCGGAAAGGCACTGTGAACGAAGCGAAAGGTTCGGCCTCGGCCTCGACCGCACCGCGCGGCCTCACGCCTGATCGCGTCGTCGGAGACAACCATCGCGAAGCGAGCCGGGTCGCGACGGTCGAGACCTTTGCAGGCGCCCGACTCGTCGAAGTCCGAAAACTTACCGGCACGGATCGGAATCAACGTTAGCGCAATTTCACCGATAAGCACGCCCGTCGCGACATTGCGCGCTGGTAAAGCCCGCGGCCGGAAGCGTCGGCTCCCGGCGGCAAGCGCCTGGCCCCGCTTCCGCGCCAACCCCGCCGTCAAACCCCGCGCAGCGTCATCGTCGAAATACGCGAGCCGCCGTTCCTACTCTGACATCGCGCTTTCGGAACTGCTGAGAGTGGTTGGAAGAGGTATTCCGAGAAAAGGATTGGGAACCGCTATTAACGAGTTGGCGTTGAACTGCACGCTCACCGTTACCGACGTGAATTGTGCGCGCGGAGGTGACGGAGAAACTGTGATCGTCAGATATTGACCATTGCCTTTAGTCACGGTGGGCGAGCCCACGGAAAGCATGAAGTCCTTGATCGACTGCTCGCCGCCCGTGCAACTGTTCACATCACAATCCGGATGCACCGCCGCGTATCGCGCCCCCTGATAGTTCATCTGCCCAAGTGCAAGTGACGCCTGTCCGACTATGGCCAGTTGCACGGCAATGAACAGGATTATCAGAAGAATCGGCAGTACGATTGCGAGCTCCACGGCAGCTTGACCACGCGGCTTACGAGGCATCGCACTCGATCCGCCTGTCGGTTCAATATGCCGTCTGACCCGGATCACGCTGAGGACGGTACTCAGCAATTGCGATAGCATCCCCTTACTTCGTTTCATGATCGCTCATATTATCTCAACAAATCTTTAGAAGTGATTCTACACAAAACCTTCCCGACGTTCCTTAGGCGCAGAAATTCGCCACCGAATGAAGCTAACATAGTTTTTATTTAGTTTACACATGTTTTAACTGTAAAAATTATGTTGCTTGGTATCCACAGATGTTATAAAGATGGAATAGGTGACTTCCTCGAGGAGGCGTCGATGAAACCCGCCTATCAGATGCACGCAGGTGCGCGAAACTGCGAGAGACCTGTTGTACAGAAAATCCTTGCTCTCTGGCGTCGGCCTTCCCGCGGCCAAACCGCCGTCATTCTCACACTTGTGATTGCTGTCTTGATCGGCGCGATGGCGCTGAGCACCGACATCGGCGTTTTTTACTACAATTGGGTGCAGTTGCAGAAAGCGGCGGACGCTGCCGCCCTCGCCGGCGCGGGTTATCTCACTGCTTTGCCCGATCCCTCCGGCACCGTCGCCAGCAACGCAATCAGCACTGCCAAAGGCTATGCTTGCCTCAACGGCATCAACGACCCTAACAACGCCAACGCCGCGATCTGTCCCAATCCGGTCCAGAATTCGAGCTACGTCGACCAGATCAGTTCGGTCACCGTCAATTCCAGTAATTCCCAGCTTAACATTCAGATAAGCCGCCAAATGCCCTATTTCTTCGCCAAGGTGCTCGGGCTCCAGAACGGGTCGGCGGCAGTGAGCGCAACCGCGGCGGTCAGCGGTTCGATCGGCAGCTACAGCAACGGGCTCTTTCCCGTCGGAATCCAGTGCACCAGCCCGTGCAGCCTCGCCAACCTGAATCCCGGTCAAACCGACCAATGGGGAACCAAGTTCGTCGGCGGCCTTGCGCCGGGCAACTGGGGGTGGCTGGACCTCGGCCAGGGGAACGGCGCCAGCGCGCTCGGTAGCGCAGTCGCCAACGGCGTGGCCGGAACCTTCACCATCGGCCAGACGATTTCTTCTTCCCCGGGTAATAAGGGAAATTCCAACCCCGTGCAGACCGGCTTCCAGGACCGGGTCAACGAGCACAATTCGATGTACGCCAATATCGATCCCACCGCGATGTGCAATTCGAATGGCGTCAACCCGGCCATCCCGCCCAACGACCCGCTGTTGGTTACCCTTCCCGCCGTCGACTATACCGGATGCCACGGCAAGTGCAGTCTCACGATTGAGGCCTTCGTTGAAGTCTACTTGATGCCGAGCAGCTCGGGCAGTGAAATCGATGGTTGCCTGGTGCAGGCGGTCGCGGCAAACAGCGTCGGCAGCACGACCGCGCCCCAACTGGG
>DASPQS010000107.1:0-3269 GCA_035624865.1 Binataceae bacterium (SeqCode)
AGATAATCAGGAAGATCGTGCCGCTGAGCGACGCCGATCGTGCGCGGCTTGCGACCCAGTTCGCCCACGCCCGCAGCCTCGGCGAGCGCTACGTCGATTATCTAACGACGGACCGCGACGCGCTCGAGCGCCGTAATCAGATCGGCGCCGACGAAATCGGGGCGTTGCTGGAACTCGACGCTCCCGCGATGCGCTGATAGGCGCTCGTTGCTTCGCCGCCGAATTACACTCCGGCCAATTTGCGCGCGTATACCGTGACGGTCTTGAAATCGTACTCGCGGTAGGCCTGGAGCTTTTCCGCCTCGAAGCCGCCCTCGGCGTGCACTGCGAGCACCTCCTGGTAGCCGCCGAAATCCGAGGCCGTCAGGTCGCCAACCAGGTTGAGCAGGCGCAGCCGTTTCTCCGCGTCGAAGCCCTTGGCTCCGCCCAGGTACTTCATCACGTAGCCGCGCGTCGCCTCGCTCGTCAGGTCCTCCGCTGCCGGCGCCGTCACCAGCAGTCCGCCGGCCAGGTCCTGCACGATCTGCACGGCATGATGGTAGTTGTGGGCGAAATGGTATTTCGCGACGTTCGTGATGAGCGTGTTCGGCACGGCCAGCCCGCCCTCCTCGATCGTGCAGGTGGCAGCAGCATGCTCGATCAATCCGCGCACGATCGTGTGATAGGCCGCGAGATGGGTCAGCTTGTCGCGCACGTGGGCCGCGCGCACGATGCCGTTGGCCTCCGCAATCGCATAACCTGCCCCCGCCAGCAGTTCCAGCAACGGCAGCTTGTAGGAGACCGCAGTAAAGCGATGGTAGCGGACGAAAGTCAGCGCGAGCAGTCCGGCGAAATCGACCTCGCCGTTTAAGAAGATGCGATCCTTCGGCACGAAGACGTCCTCAAACACCGTCAGCGTCTCCATCATCTTGTGCCGCGCGCTGATCGGATGTTCGAAGGAATCCTTTTTGGAGCTGCCGTGCGGGCTCGCGATCAGCTTGAGCCCGGGCGTGTTGATCGGCAGCGCAAAGGCGATGGCGTAGGGTTTGTCCTCGGCGCGCATCGCACGCGTCGGCAGTACGATAACCTCGTTGGTGTTGGTCGAGACGGAGGTATGCACCTTGGCCCCGCGCACGACCACGCCGTCGGGACGTTCCTCGACCACGCGGACGTAGTAGTCGGGATGATCCTGGGCGGTGGGTGCGAGCGAACGGTCGCCCTTGACGTCGGTCTGCGCGACCGCGACGGCAAGGTCGTTATCGCGGCAATAGCGGTGATAGTTGTGCACGCGCTCGCGATACTCGGGCTTGCCCGCAGCGGCCATCCGCTCCGCGATCAAATGCAAAGCGAGCAACGCGTCGCTGCCGATCTCCTTGATCAGAACGACCAGCGTCGCACCCTCGCGCGTGGACGCGGCGATCAACTCGCTGCGCTTGCGCAGATCCTCGCCGTTGCGCGGCAGATGAAAGTAGCGGCTGTACTCGCCGGCGCCGTCCTTGACCACCGCCAGATCGCGGTACTTCGCTTCCTCCGCCATCCGGTAGTCGATACAGGCGTGCTCGACGGCGATCCCGATCACCGGATGAGTGGTGACGTCGTTGACCTTCTCGCCTCTGAAAAAGACCGCACGGCCATCGCGCAGCGACTGTTTGTATTGTTCCGGCGTCCTGAGTGCCATCGTGTTCCCGCCTGCTTTCGTGTTCGCGCCCGCATCCCGGGCATAGTGTTTGAGGGCCGGCCCGCTGCCGGCGCATCCGTCTTCGCGATAGACCGCGGCAGCCCGGCAGGCCAATATAGAGGCCCGCGGCGGGCGGTGTCCAACCTCGCCGCGGCTATGGTATCGCACGTTTCGGGAGGGATGGCGATGGCGAATGGGGCTCCAAACCTGTTTGGCCTGAGCGGCCGCGTCGCGGCCGTAACCGGCGGGAATCGCGGAATCGGCCGCGCGATCGCGCTTGCATTGGCGGGCGCAGGCGCAGCGGTCGCGATCCTGGCGCGCGACGAGGAGAAAAGCCGTGCGACCGTCGCGGATTTGCGCGCGCTCGGCGTTCCCGCCCTCGCCTTGAGGACCGACCTGACGCGCCGCGCCGCGATCAAGCCAGCCCTCGAACAGGTCGAGCGTACCCTTGGACCCGTCGATATCCTCGTCAACAATGCCGCGACGGCGATCCTGAAGGGCGTGCTCGAGCAGACGGCTGAGGAATGGGACCAGGTGATCGAAACCAATCTCAACGCCTGCTTCCTGCTCGCAAAATATGCCGCCGAGTCGATGGTAAAACGCGGACGCGGCGGCAAGATCATCAACGTCAGCAGCATCGGCGGAAAGTTCGGCACGCCGATTTTTCCCTCTTATGCGGTGGCCAAGGGCGGCCTTCAGCAACTGACGCGATGCCTTGCGATCGAACTCGCGCCGCACAATATTCAGGTCAATTCGCTGCTCCCCGGATGGTTCACGACCGACATGACGGACTGGATTCGCACCTGGCCGCAGTACGCCGAGGTGATGAAGGAAGTGGTTCAGCGGACGCCGCGCGGACGCTTCGGCGAACCCCATGAACTCGCCGGCGCGGCCGTGTTCCTGGCCTCCGCCGCCTCGGATCATATGACGGGAGCGGAGCTCGTCGTCGACGGCGGCTTTTCCGTGCGCTAGCGAAGGCATCAAGCCGTTCCACGGCGGAGAATGTGATGGCAAGTCCAGCGATGTTCGACCTGAGCGGACGGGTAGCGGTCGTGACCGGCGGCAACGGAGGAATCGGCCGCGGGATCGCGCTGGGACTGGCCGAAGCCGGTGCCGCCGTCGCGATCCTGGCGCGCAACGAAGAAAAGAATCGCGCCACGCTGGCCGATTTGCAGGCATGCGGTGTCCGCGCGATCGCGCTCAAGCTCGACGTAACCGACCGCGCATCGTTGCAGCCGGCGCTGCGGGAGACCGAGCGCTCCCTCGGCCCGATCGATATCCTGGTCAACAACGCAGGTATCGCGATCGCGGGCGGCGCGCTGAAACTCGAACCCGAAGCCTGGGACCGCGTGCTCGAGACCAACCTCAATTCGTGCTTTTTGCTCGCCAAGTACGCGGCGCAATCGATGGCGCCGCGCGGGGCGGGCAAGATAATCAATATTGCGAGCGAATATTCCCGCTTCGGCAATCCGATCGCGCCCTCGTACGCGGCGAGCAAGGGCGGCCTGATCCAGCTTACGAAGTCGATGGCGATCGAACTCGCACCGCACAATATCCAGGTCAACGCGATCGTGCCCGGATGGATCGAAAGCGACATGACGGCGCCGATAAA
>DASPQS010000108.1:0-10046 GCA_035624865.1 Binataceae bacterium (SeqCode)
GCCGAGCACGGAGTTATCCTCAAAGACTCGATCGCCGTCGGCGACGACGATGTCTCGCTGGGAATCGTCAGCGAAGCCGCCCCCTATGCACCCGCGCGCCTGTTTGATCTTCAGGCCCTGGCACCTTCGATCCTCATCAGCCCCGCGCCTTCCACTGCTTACATCATGACCGCGGATACGACCGTCCCGTCCTCGAGCGCAGTCCTTATCCCGAAACGTGAGATCGATTGGTCGAAGCCGTCGGGTGGTGAAACTGAAGCTCCGGCGCCAGTTCCGGTCGCTCCTCCACCGATGTCAGGTGGGATACCCAAGCTCGGTGTGACGCCGATGCTCCCCGGATCGCAGCCCAACTCGGCGCAGCGAGCCCCGCAACCCGAGTAAGGCAGTGACGATTGATTCGCGCAATTATCTTTGATCTGGACGGCACTCTGGCCGACACCGAACCGATCCATTTCGAGGCCTTCGCGCAAATCTTTCACGCCGAAGGTATCGCGCTCTCTCGCGATGAATACTTCACCCGGCTCATCGGTTACAACGACCACGACTGCTTCAAGCTCCTGATGGACGAGCAGGGCCGCCCAGCCACGCCGGCCCAACTCCAGTCGCTGATCGACCGGAAGGCCGCGGTCTACCAGGCGATGATTGCCGGGCGCGACGTGATGTATGAGGGCGCCGCGGAGTTCGTGCGCGAATGCGGCCGGCGCTTCCCCCTGATCGTCGTAACCGGAACGCTCCGCGCCGAGGCCGAAATGATCCTGGGGCGCGCCCGCATCCGCGAACTCTTTCTGGACGTCATCGCCGCCGAGGATGTCGATCGCGGCAAACCCGAACCCGACGGCTTCCTTGCCGGGTTGGGACGCATCGGCTTTCTTCTCCGACCCCATCCGTCGATCGTCAGCACCGAGTGCCTGGTGATTGAAGATACTGCCGCCGGCGTCGAAGCCGCGCGCCACGCCGGGATGCCGGTGCTGGCGGTGTGCCACACCGCGCCCGCCGGCCAGCTCGCCGCCGCCGACCTCGTGCGTCCCTCGTTGCGCGAAACCGACCTCGACGACGTCCTCCGCCGCCTCGCCGGCCGCCGAAGTTAAATCACGCCGCCGGCTGGTGCAGACCGAGTGCGCCGATCAAACGCACCGGCAGATTGTCGAATGGACCGTTTGACATGCACAGCATCACATCCCCGGGCCGCGAATCCGCGATCATCCGCTCGAGGATTTCCGCCGTCGATCCGCACGCTGCCGCCACCGGACCGCGCCGGCTGATCTCCTCCGCGAGGGCGGCGGTATCGAGCCGGCCGTCCGCCGGGATCGGATCGTTCTCCTTGAAATAGACCGCTCCCAGGTAGACCCGCGCGGCGCGATCGAAGGCGTTGGCGAAGCCGGCCTGAAAGACGCTCCGGCGCGCGCTGTTCGATCGCGGCTCGAACGCCGCGAGGATCCGCCGGCCCGCGAAGCGCTCGGCGATCGCTTCGATCGTAGCCGCGATCGCCGTCGGATGATGAGCGAAGTCATCGATCACCGTAACTCCGCCCGTCTCGCCCACTATCTCCTGGCGCCGCGCCACCCCTTTGAAGGATGTGAACCCCTGCGCGAGCTCGTCGTCGCGCACTCCAAATTCCTTGAGCAATACCCACACGCCCAGCGCGTTGGCGACGTTCATCCGCCCGCCGATCCCCAGATGCAATTCGCGGGCGACAGTCTTTCCGTCGTGACAGATCGAGAAATGGGCGCCGTCTGCGGCGATTCGAACATCTGTCGCGCGAAACTCGCCGGCGCGAAGCCCGAAACTGAGCCGCCTTGCGCGAGCGCCCTCACTCACCGCGATCGCGTGGGGAAAGTCGGCGCAAACTGCCAGCACTCGCCCGGAGTCCATCTGCGCGGCCAGGGCGCGGAACGAAGATTTCACGTGCTCGAGATCGCGGTAGATATCCGCGTGGTCGAATTCGACGGCGGTGATAATTGCGCCGTGCGCCCGGTAATGGAGAAACTTGGGTCCTTTGTCAAAGAAGGCGGTGTCGTACTCGTCCCCTTCGATCACGAAATCGGGTCCGCCACCCAGCCGATAGTTGGCGTCAAAATCACGCGCCAGCCCGCCGACCAGCATCGAGGGATCGCGCCCGGCGGCGTCAATCGCGTGCGCCATCATCGCGGTCGACGTGGTCTTGCCGTGGGTCCCTGCGACCATCAGCACGCGCCGCTCGCGCAGAAAGAAATGCCATAGCGCCTCGGGCATCGAAACGTACGGAATCCCCGACGCGATCAAAGCCACGGCTTCGGGATTCGCGCGCGTCACCACGTTGCCGACCACCACCAGGTCGGGCGCCGGTTCGAGATTCGAGGCGGCATAACCGGTCCGCACGCCGATCCTGAGTTGCTTCAGAATCGACGCCGCCGGTTCGTAGATCTGGCTGTCCGAGCCGGTGACCTCGAGGCCGCGCGCCGCGAGCATCCCGGCCAGCGCCGCCATCGCAGATCCGGCTACGCCAATCAGATGCACCCGGCGAACCTCGCGCGGGATACGGGCCAGACGCGCGCTCGACTCGGGCGCGACTGCGGACGGCGTGGCGCTCATCAACCCCTCCCTCACAGCATCCATCGCACCATCACGATTCACGCCCCGCGCTCACGCCGCGCGACCGGGCACGGCTGCCCACGCTCGGCTACTTGCCCTCCTCGAGCGCCTCCATCACGAGGTCGTGAATCTTCGGACGAAAATCGCGGATCGCCTGGTTGTCACGCTTGGGATGAACCCGGTTGGTCAGGATCGAAACCGCGATTTCGCGTGCGGGCTCGATCCAGATCGAGGTGCCGGTGAAACCCAGATGGCCCACGGCTTCGGGCGAAAAATGGTGGCCGGAACTCGAATACTCGGGCGACGGCGAATCCCATCCGAGCGCCCAGGTCGATCCCTGCACCGTTTTGTCGCGCGTCCAGAACTCGCGGACGATCTTCTGCGGAACGAAATCCGAACGCCCGGCGTAACAGCGCATCAGTTCGTGCGCTATCCGATCCACCTCTCTGACCGGGGCGAATAATCCTGCATGACCCGCCACGCCGCCCATCGCAAACGCGTTCTCGTCTTCGACTTCGCCCACCAGCAACCGCTTGCGCAACACGCACACCGACGTCGGCGCGAACATCTCGGGCACCGGCTCCAGCCGGCGCGTGCGCACCAGAGAAATGTCGATGAAATCGGTGGCGCGCAGTTCGAGCGGACGGAAAATCTTGTCGCGGCAGAAGCGATTCAGGGCGACGCCCGAAACCTGTTCGACCGCCTCCCCCAGCAGGATGAAGTTAAGGTCGGAATAGTTTGCTTTGGTACCGGGCGTGCTCTCCGGTTTCTCCCGATGGATTTCCTCGTAGACGAATTCCTTCGCGCCGCGGCTGGCCATGAAATTGACCTTCCCGCCGCGTTCGACCTCGGCTATCTGCTGATAAAAGGGATGCCACGCCGCCAGGCCCGAACAATGCGCCAGCAGTTGGCGAAACGTCACGTAACCCTTGCCGTGTACGCCGAAGTTATGGAAGAAGCGCGTGACCCGCTCGTCCAGCCGCATCTTGCCGTCCCGCGTCAGCAGCATCACGCCGATTGTCGTGGCCAGCGGCTTGGTCAGGGACGAAAGGTCGAAGACGGTCTCCAGCCGCATTGGCGATCGCTCGGGCACCAGCGCGCGATAACCAAAGGCGCCTTCGAACGCGATCTCGTCGCCCTTTCGTACTACGATTGCGGCGCCCGGAATGGCGCCCTGCTCGACCGCTTCGTTGACGGCCTGCTCGACTTCGCGCCAGCCCAATCCTCTATCCCCTCCCCCTCGAATGCGCCGAGGCGCGGTTGCAGATTAATCCGGCCTCTGGCGGCTAACTTGCCTCAACTGACGGCGGCCTCAGAAATTATCAGCCGGCGGCTGCCGCCATCGAGTCGGGCCTTCACGCCGAACGGGAGCGTCAGATTCTCCGTACCATGCCCGGCCTCGATTCCGAACAGCACCGGGCAGCCGAGCCCCGCGCTCTGATCCGCAACAAATTCCGCGATCAGCGCCCGCTCCTGCTCGCTGCCCTCGACCGGCCGGATCGCGCCGAAGACGACGCCGGCGACGCGTTCGAACGCACCGGCCTGCCTCAATTGTACCAGCATCCGATCGATTCGATACGCCTTTTCGCCAATATCTTCCAGAAAAAGAATACGGCCGTCGAAATTAGGCGCCCACGGCGTGCCTAAGGTGGCAACGACGACCGAAAGACATCCCCCAATGAGCAGGCCCTCGGCGAGACCGTTGCGCACCACTTCGCGCGCCTCGAACTCACAGCTTGACGCCTCTCCGCTCAGCAGGCGCACCAGATGGTCCAGCGATCGGGGCGTGAGTCCGCGCGCGAAATCCATAGCCACCATTGGACCGTGAAAGCATGCGATTGCGCTCCGGTCCACCAGCGCGTTCAGGATAAACGTCGCATCCGAGAACCCAAGGAAGATCTTCGGCGTGCGTGCGATTTCCGCGAAGTCGATCAGCGGCAACAGCCGCCCGCATCCGTAGCCGCCGCGTGCGCCGAAGATCGCCTTCACCTCCGGATCGCGGAAAAACGCCATGATTTCGCCCGCGCGGTCGCGATCGCTGCCGGCCAGGATACCCGCGCGGTCCAGCGCGTGGCGCGAGACCTTGACCCGAAAACCCATCGCGATGAGCGTGCCGACTCCGCGTTCGAGATACTCGCGGTCGACTGCCGCGGCCGGCGCGATCACGCCGATCGTATCGCCGGGGCGCAGCGCGGGCGGCTTGACGATTGAGGAATCCATCGTGGCGTTGGGAGGAAAACTACCACGCGGGGCGCCCTCACGCGACGCACACTCGCGAGAGGGATTTCATCACTGGATATAGAATGGATCCACGCGGGCCAGGGTTTCGTCGAATTTGCGCCCAAGCTACAATCCCGCCGCAGATGGAGCAGATCACCGAAACTCTCAACTGGCTCTACTCGCTCGAGGCGCGCGGCGAAATCTACAAGCTCGAACGGATGGACCAGGCGCTCGCCTTGATCGGCAATCCCCATCTGAAGCTCCACGCCGTCCATATCGCCGGCACCAAGGGCAAGGGTTCGACCGCTGCGATGCTCGACGCGATTCTTCGCGCCACCGGCTACCGATCCGGCCTCTACACCAAGCCGCACCTGGTGAACCTGACCGAGCGCACGCGCATCGACGGCGCCGAGATGCCCCGCGACCAGATGCTCGGCTACATCACGCGGCTGCGCGAAATCTACGAACGCGCGAACCTCGCGCTGACCTTCTTCGAATTCACGGTCGCCCTGATGTTCCTCTACTTCGCCGAGAGCAAGGTCGACGTCGCGGTGATCGAAACCGGCCTGGGCGGGCGCCTGGACTCGACCAACGTCGTGCGTCCGGTGCTTAGCGTGATCACGCCGATCGGCTTCGACCATATGGACAGGCTAGGCTACACGCTGACGTCGATCGCCGGTGAAAAGGGCGGCATCATCAAGCCGGCCACACCCGTGATCATCGGAGCGCGCGACGCCGAGTCGCGCAACGTGCTGACTTCTATCGCGGCTCGGATGCAAAGCCCGGCCTTCATGATCGGCCGCGAATTTTCCTACCGCTCGCATGCTCCCGCGCATCGCCTCGACTATGAGGGACTTGGGCTCCGGCTCGAGCAGGTCGAACTCGGCTTGGCGGGTCCGTTCCAGCACGAGAACGCTGCGATCGCGCTCGCCGCCGTCGATAACCTGCGCGCGCAGGGATGGAAAATCGATGAGCCGGCGATCCGCCGCGGCCTCGCCGGCGTGCAGTGGCCGGGGCGCTTCGACATCGTCGCGCGGCGGCCCACCGTGATTCTCGATTGCGCGCACAACGAACTCGCGATCGAGGCGCTGCTCGAAACCATCGCGGTTGAACTCGGCCCCGAGACCAGGCCGATCCTGGTGTTCGGATGTCTCGAGGACAAACAATGGGAACGGATGGCCGAGATGCTGGGGCCCCGCGTACGCGACGCCACGCTGACCCGCGTCACGCCGAAGCGGCCGCTCGAACCGGAACGGCTGCTGCCGGTCTTCTCGCGCCACGTTCCCGCGCGCATCGTGCGATCGCCGCTCGATGCGATCGCGCAGGCTATGGAAAAGGCCGGTCCCGATGATGTACTGTTGGTCACCGGTTCGGTCTATCTGGTGGGGGAGGTTTATCCGTGGTTTCTGGCGCGTCAGGGGCGGAAGGGTCTCTTTCCTGAAGCCGCGGCGTAAATTGCGAGCTGTAGTCTCCCTGGGCGCGGCCATCGCGCTCGGAATGGCCGGTGCCGCCTTCGCGCAGCAGACCGGCTTCAGTTCATTCGTCCAGAGCACGCACAAAGGGCCGATCGACGTAACCGGCCGCACCTTCGTCTACGATTATAAGACCGACAGCTTCACCGTTAAGGGCGACGCGATCATCACGCAAAAGGACAGCGTGCTGACCGCCGACGAAGTCAACCTTGAGCGCCGCAAGCATCTGCTCCATGCCAGGGGTCACGTCCACATGGTCGACCCGCTCGGCGACCTTAAGGGCAGCGAGGGACGCATCAATCTCAGCGATGAAACCGCCGAAATCACCGACGGCACCGTCACCAATAAGGACCGCACCTACCTCCTCAAGGGCAGCAGGATTACCAAGAACACCGGCCAGCACTACGGCGTGACCGACGGATTCTTCACTACCTGCGGACGCGACCCCGGCACCCCCGCATGGAGCATCGCGGCCGACGCGATGGACGTCCATCTTGGCGAAACCGCGCACGCACGCGACGCGCGCTTCAATATCCTGGGCTATCCCGTAATGTACCTGCCCTATGCAGTCTTCCCGGCCGACGCCGACCGCCATTCCGGGCTGTTGGCGCCGCGGCTAGGTGAGTCGGGATTGCGCGGCTTTCAGCTCGTGCAACCCTACTACTGGGCTATCAACAAGAGTTCCGACGCCACCGTTGCGGTCGATCTCGAAACCTCGCAACGGGTCGGCGGACTGGCCGAATACCGCCTGGTCGACGGCATCGGTGATTACCTGGTCGTGGACGGCGCGTTCTACGACGAGAGCCTGCGCAGCGCGCAGAACCGCGAAGACGATATCATCGACAACCAGATCGCCGACCCGCATATACCGATCGATCGCTACGACCTGATCGGAATGGCGCGCCAGCACCTCACCCCCGACCTCGTGCTCTACGGCGATGGCATGACCGTCAGCGACAGCCTCCTCCTGCGCGAGGTGAACGTCTGGACCCTGTCGCGCACCATTGGCCCCGGCATCGCCTTTCCCAACAGTATCGGATCGCTGCGCGACGCCGCGTCGGACTTCGGTGCCCTCTACAGTTACCAGGACGGCTTCGCGCGCATCCAGGGCACCTGGAACCAGGATCTGATTCAGCCGCAGAGCTTCGCCCTCCAGACCCTCCCACAGATTCTCGTCAGCGGACGCAAGGCTTTGCTTGGCGGTCTCGCCTACGCCGACTACGACGTCGAAGGTGACAATTTCTGGCGCGCCACCGGCTTTAGCGGCCAGCGCTTCGACCTCAATCCGCGAGTCACGCTGCCCTGGCGCCTCGGTAGTTATCTTTACGGATGGGGCACGCTCGGCCTGCGTGAAACCATCTATAGCGTCGGCGGAGATCAAATCACCGTCATTCCCGTCGGCACCGACGGCCTCCAGTACAACAACGGCCTCGCGCTCGGTCCGGTCGGAAACGGCGGCATCCATACCCGCGAAATGATCTACGGCAGCGCCGGCGTCGGCAGCGAGCTCGAGAAGGTTTACGATCTCAACTGGAAGTACATCGAGAAGATCAAGCACACGATCGAGCCGTTCGCGATGTACAGCTATGTTCCGCAGGTCGATCAAAGCGCGCTCCCGCTGTTCGACAGTACCGATCGGATGGAGTCGCGCAGCCTTATCACCTACGGCCTGACCTCGAGGATTTACGCCAAATTGCCCGCCGCCGCTCCCGCACAGGGGCCCGAAGGCGCCCAGGACGGAGAAAGCTCAGAGGATGTCGGCTTTAGTCCCTTCCGCGCGCAGAGCAGCACGGGCGGCAGCTCGGTCGAAGAACTCTTCCGTTTCACCCTGCTCCAGGCCTACGACACCGCGCACGCGATAGCCAAGGGCGGATCGCGCTTCTCGGACCTCGACCTTACCGGCACCTTCTTTCCTACGCGCATCTGGTCGCTCGGCGGACAGTTGGGTTACGAGCCTCAGACCGACCAGATCCGCTACGCCAGCGCCTATCTGAACTTCCAGCCGTGGTGGACGCAGAATCAGTCGAAGATCTACCAGGGCAAGGCCGTGGAAGGATCGTTCCTCCAGGTGAGTTACAACTACATCGCCCCCGGCCCTTCCGCGCAGGCCGGCACCAACGCGGGCTTCAGCCAGTTTCTCGTCCTGCGCGCGTATTACGATCTGTTCGACCGGATGGGCGTGTACTTCGCGCCTTCGTACGACTTCGTCTCGAAAAAGCTGCTCTCCGCCGAGTATGGAATCCGCATCAAGTCGGCCTGCGATTGCTGGGCATTCGATACCGGCATTACCAAAACCATCAACCCGAGCGAGACTGCCCTCCAGTTCCAGCTTACCCTCGGCGGAATCGGCTCCGTCGGCCAAAGCCCCTTCGGCCGCAATCCCTTTCAGCTCAAGACCGGCGTCCTGCCCAACTATCGCTAAACCCTAGGGCCGCGGTTCGCTACAACTGTTCGAGCCGCGCAGACTGCGCGGCGCCGTGCACCGCCTTTGCGCTTTACCACGCATCGCGCAATAAATTAATCGACCGGGCCAGGGACACATGCTTCCTGTAATCAAGCACGGTACGGACTTTCGGGAGATGACTGCCCGAGTGCTGCTGATTTGTCTGGGCATAGTCCTCGGCTGCCTCATCGCTGAGGCTGGGATCCGCTTGTCCGGTATCGCCAAGCCGCAGTTCTACACCTACTCGAGTGGGCGTGGATGGAAGATGCTGCCCGGAGCGTCAGGATGGCAGACCGACGAAGGACGAGCCTGGATGAAAGTGAATCGATGGGGCTTTCGCGGCTTCGATTGGACACTCGCAAAGCCTACCGGCACCCTGCGCATCGCCGTGCTCGGCGATTCCATAACCGAAGCGCAACAGGTACCCGAAAATCAAACATTCTGCGCCGTGACTGAACGCACCTTGAAGCACGACCTCCCGTTGCCCTCTGCCAGCCGCTTCCATTGGGTCAGGAATGTCGAGGTGATGAACTTCGGCGTTGATGGCTACGGTACGGCCCAGGAACTGCTCACTCTCGAGCGCGACGTATGGCACTTCTCGCCCGACATAGTTGTGCTCGCATTCTTCAACGGTAACGACTTGCGCAACAACTCCGTCGCGCTCGAAGGGGACAAGTGCCGTCCGTTCTACGTCTATCGCCACGGCACATTGGTGCTGGGCGGACCCTTTTGCGATTCGCGCTGGTTCCGCTTCGGATGCTTCGCGCGGTTCGAGTCGCGCCGCTCGCAACTCCTGAATGTTCTTGGTTCGGCCCGAAGCGTTTTGCGCGCGCGCTGGAGGAACTGGCGGAGGCGCGGGGCCGCCGCTGCCTCCGGCGCAACTGCTCCGGCGAGGGATCGGATGCCGTTACACGAGGAGGGTCTCGAGGATCAGATATATCGGCCGCCTCAGGGCCGGGCCTGGCTGGACGCCTGGAGCGTGACCGAGGCCGAGACCGAGATGGTACACCAAAGCGCCCGCCAACATGGGGCGGAATTCCTCCTCGTCACCGTAGGCGCGGGGATGCAGGTTTTTCCGAGCGAACCGGCCCGGCAAAATTACTTGCGGGCGGTTCACGGGACCAGCCTCTTTTATCCCGATTCCCGGTTGAAGGCCCTCGGTGAACGCGACGGGTTTGCAGTGCTCAACCTGCCGCCTCCGATGCAAGCCTACGCGGACGCTCACAAGGTCTTCTTTCACGGATTCCCCAACACCGCGATGGGTAGCGGGCACCTGAACGAGCGTGGCCATTGCTTCGCCGGCAAACTCATCGCTCAGGAGTTGCGCAGAATGCTGGCTG
>DASPQS010000109.1:0-4014 GCA_035624865.1 Binataceae bacterium (SeqCode)
TCTGCGGTTATGCGGAAGACAGGATTCGGGCGCTGGCCGAGCAGGGATTGATTATCGAGACTCATCCGCCGTGAACGGCAGGATGCTGTTGGGTGAGGCAGTGGACTGCGCCGAGGCCCCAGACCAGATCGGTTGAGGGAATCGCGACGACGCGGCGGCCGGGAAACAGGCGCGCCAGGGTTGACTGGGCCTGCGCGTCGGCGGCGCATCCGAAGGACGGCATAATCACGCCGCCGTTGACGATGTAAAAATTCGCGTAGGAGGCGGGGAGACGGGTGTTGTCGTAGTACAGCGCCGGCGGCATCGGGAGGGTTTCGATCGTGAACGGGCGTCCCGCAGGATCGCGCATCGCGCGCAGCCGCTCGAGATTGTCCTTAAGGGGAGCATAGTTGGGGTCGGCAGGATCGTCCTCGACGACGGTGACGATGGTGCCGGGTGCGACGAAGCGCGCGAGGTCGTCAACGTGGCCGTCGGTGTCGTCGCCGGCGATACCCTCGCCGAGCCAGAGGATTTGCGTTGCGCCGAGGTAGACGCGCAGGTACTCCTCGATTTCGCCGCGGGTGAGGTTGGGATTGCGGTTGCGGTTGAGCAGGCAGGATTCGGTGGTGAGCAGAGTGCCCGCTCCGTTGACGTCGATCGAGCCGCCCTCGAGCACGATTCCGGGTTCGATTACTTCGAAGCGATAGCGTTCGGCGAGGCGGCGCGGGACGGCGTCGTCGAGATCGAACGCGCCGTATTTCTCGCCCCATGAATTGAAGCGCCAGTCGAGCGCGATTTGCGCCGCACCGGCCCCGCTCGGGGTGACGCGATTGACGAAGATGGGTCCATGGTCGCGAATCCATGAATCGTTGGTGGGGACCACGAGCAAATCGATTCGATCCATGCGGACACCGGCAGCGTCGGGCGAAGGCGCATTGCGGATGAGCGCGCGGACGCTGTCGAGCTTGTTCGCGTCGTTGACGAGCACGTGCAGGGGCTCGAAATGGGCGATCGCGGCGGCCATCTGGCCGAAGACGGGCGGGATCGGCTCGAACTTGCCGGGCCAGGTCTCGAGGTTGTGCGGCCATACGAGGTAGGTCGCGGCGTGAGGAGCCCATTCCGCAGGCATCCGGTAGGACGCGAGCAGCCGCCGATGTGCGGGGTCGATCATTTCGATTTTGCTCGTCAACTCGCTGGTCAACTTTGCTGGTCAATTTCGCGGGTCAGGCTGGCACGTCAGCTTCGGTAGCGGCGCGTGAGGTCGTGGTAGGCGTCGATGCGGCGGTCACGCAGGAAGGGCCAGTTGCGGCGGGTGTCTTCGATGCGGGCGAGGTCGCAATCGACGACCAGCGTTTCTTCCTTGGAATGGCTCGCGCGCGACAACACTTCGCCGAACGGATCGCAGACGAAGGAGCCGCCCCAGAATTCGATCTCGCCCTCGACACCGACGCGGTTGGCGGCGGCGACGAAGACGCCGTTGGCGATGGCGTGCGAGCGCTGGATGGTTTCCCATCCCTGGTAGAGGCGCGTGCGCATGTGGTCCGCCATGTCGGGGGTCCATCCGATGGCGGTTGGATAGAAGAGAATCTGCGCGCCGGCGAGCGCGGTCAGGCGTGCGGCCTCGGGAAACCATTGGTCCCAGCAGATGAGCACGCCGACGCGGGCGTGAGCGGTGGCGTGCGAGATGAAGTCGAGATCGCCGGGGGTGAAGTAGAATTTTTCGTAGTAGCCCGGGTCGTCCGGGATATGCATCTTGCGGTAATGTCCGGCGACGTGGCCGTTGTGGTCGAGCACGACCGCGGAGTTGTGATAGATGCCGGCGGCGCGGCGCTCGAAGATGGGAGCGATGATCGCGATTTTGCGGGCGGCGGCGAGCTGGCCAAGCCTTTTGGTGGTGGGGCCGGGAATCGGTTCGGCGAGGTCGAAACGCGCGTTGTCCTCGGACTGGCAGGGATAGTGCGAGCGATAAAGCTCCTGGAGGCAGATGATTTGCGCGCCGCGATCAGCGGCCTCCTCGATGCGGGCGGCGGCTTTCTCGAGATTGTGATCGGGGCGGGAGTCGCAGGTCATCTGGATGAGCCCGATATGAACGTGTCCGGCGTCCATGGTGATCTTGATAGCAACCGCGGCGATCTCTCGCTAGGATCGCGAGTCCCGCCATCGGGCGGAATTTGCGGGGAATCCTGATGCGGTTGCAAGCCACGGAATGTGATAATTTAATAACCGGCGCTTCGGGCGTTTGCAGCGGCTTACGTCGAATAGGACGATTCAGAATGCCGGTGGACGCGCTCGAAACCTGCCCGCCGCTGATAGCCGGGTCCTGCGCAAGGGAAGGCCGCGAACCCCGCCAGATCCGGAAGGAAGCAACGGTACCGGTTAAATCCCTGTGCCGCAGGGGTGCCTGGCTATCATTCGGCGGGCAGGGAGAAGGATGCAAAGTCGGCTTACCGCCGCGACTCGCAGATAGGCAAGAGACACACTGATGGCCACGGCACCCTCATCACATCTGGTGCTCGCGCGCAAATGGCGTCCCGAAAGTTTCGGCGAGCTGGCGGGCCAGGAGCACGTGACGCGCACGCTGGTGCAGGCGCTGAAGAGCGGGCGAATCGCACATGCGTTCCTGTTTACCGGGATTCGGGGCGTCGGCAAGACGACGGCGGCCCGGATTTTGGCGCGCTGCCTTAACTGCGAGCAGGGGCCGACAGCCGAGCCGTGCGGGCAATGTGCGTCCTGCGTGGAAGTTCGCAGCGGGAGCGCGCTCGACGTGATCGAGATAGATGGGGCGACGTACCGCAAGATCGACGATGCCCGCGCGATAATCGAGAACCTGAGTTACCGTCCCGCGCGCGACCGCTTCAAGATTTACATCATCGACGAAGCTCATCAGCTGACGGACCAGGCGTTCAACGCGCTGCTGAAGACGCTCGAGGAACCGCCTTCGCACGTCAAGTTTATCCTGGCCACGACCGAACCGCAGAAGATGCCGGAGACGATCCTGTCGCGGCTGCAGCGGTACGACTTTCGCCGGATTCCCTTCACGGTGATCCTGGCGCGGCTCAAGGAGCTCGCCAGCCGCGAGGGAGCCGCGGCGGACGAGGCGGCGCTCAGCCTGCTCGCACGCGAGGCGGGCGGGAGCATGCGCGACGCGGAACGGATGCTCGAGACCGCGATCGCGTCGCTCGACGGCAAGGTCGGCGAAAGCGAGGTCGCATCGATTCTGGGGGTCGCCAGCCGCAGCCGGGTATTCGAACTGGCCGGGGCGATTCTCAACAAGGACGCGGCGGGCGCGCTGGCGGCAGTGCGCGAACTTCATCGGCGCGGCGCGAATCTCGAATCGCTCGGGCGCGACATCCTCCAGCTCCTGCGCAATCTTGCGATCGCGAAGCTGCCCGGCACCAATGGCCCGCAAAGTCCGCTGGCCGATTTGCCTGACCAGGAAGCCGCCGAGATACGGCGGTTGGCCGAGGGCGTCAGCGGGCGGGACGTGATGCGATTGTTCCGGTTGATGGCGGACGCGCAGGAGCAGTTGCTGCGTTCGCCGTATCCCGACCTGCTGCTCGAGATGGCAGTGATCCGGATGGCGACGCTGGCGCCCGTCCTCGATGCGGATGAATTGATGCGCGCGATCGGTGCGGCGAGTCCAAGCAGCACGGGTGCGGCGGGATCGACGATTCCGCAGGCTCCGCCGCCGGCGACGCCTTCGGCTTCCTCCGCAGCTTCGGCAGCACCCGCCGGTGCGCGCCGTATCATGATTTCCGGGGAGGTCAAAGCGGACGCGCCGCGGCGTGCGGTGGGGACGTCGTCGGCTGCGGCTGCGACGCAGTCGCAGTCGCAGCCGACGACGGTCGGGCCGGCGCGGGAGCCCAGCGCCGGCCTCACCGAATTGCGCGAGTTTATCCGAGCGCGCCGTGCGGCGCTTGCCGGTTTCATGGAGCAGGGGGCAGCGCTGGAGCTCAGGGACGACGTACTAATCGTGACACCGCGCAACGATATTTACGTTCGTTACCTGAGTGACAATCGCGGTGTTCTCGCGGA
>DASPQS010000110.1:0-2569 GCA_035624865.1 Binataceae bacterium (SeqCode)
GCTTTGCGCCGGCATCGGAGCAAAACGCATGTCCAGCAATCACGGCCCTTTGCGGGTCGGCGTCGGCGGGCCGGTCGGCTCGGGCAAGACCGCGCTGATGGACGCGCTGTGCAAGCGCCTGCGCGACCGCTACCAGATCGCTGCGATCACCAACGACATCTACACCAAATGGGACGCCGAATATCTGGTGCGCTCCGGCGCGCTCGCCTCCGAGCGCATCGCAGGGGTGGAGACCGGCGGCTGTCCGCACACCGCGATCCGCGAGGACGCCTCGGCCAATCTCGCGGCAATAGCCGACATGCGGCAGAAATTTCCCGTTCTCGATCTCGTGCTGATCGAATCCGGCGGCGACAATCTCGCCGCGACCTTCTCGCCCGAGCTCGCCGACCTCACCATCTACGTCATCGACGTCGCCGCCGGCGACAAGATTCCCTCGAAGGGCGGCCCCGGCATCACCCGCTCCGACCTGCTCGTGATCAACAAGATTGATCTCGCGTCTTACGTCGGCGCCTCGCTGGAGACGATGGAGCGGGAGTCGAAAAGGATGCGCGGCACACGGCCCTTCGTTTTCACCAATTTGCGCGCCGGCCAGGGAGTGGAGGAGATCGCACGCTTCATCGAGGAGAAGGGCGGGCTGGAACCGGCCTAATCATCCTTCCCCGTCTGCTGGCGCGCCGCCTCAAGATGCCCGTAGCTCTGCACCGGCGCGCACATAGGACCAGCGGAGTTGCCTGCTGACCTTACTCAAGATCCGCTTTGCAAAAAGTCCTTCAGTTCCTCGAAGAACCGGGGCAGACCAGGGTCCTGCTCAAGCAGCACGTGATTTTTGCCCGGCAGCGCCACGAGGCGCGCACCGGGTATCCCCGCGGCAAGTTCGCGGCCTCGGTCGATAGAAACCGTGAGTTCGTCTCGAACGTGCATGACCAGAGTAGGCGCCTTCACCTTCGACAAAAGCTCGGAAACGTCGAGGTCGGCCACGGTCTGCATATAGCGCACAGCGCCTTCAGGCGATCCGCTTAGGCGTTGCAGCTCGTTGAATGCTTCCATCTGCTCCTTTGTTGCGGTGGGCATCAACGATGACGTGAAGAGCTGCCGAAACGCCGGATTACCGGCGCCCCAGCCTTGTCTGACAAGCGTTTTCAGCGCGTTGAAACGTTCGCGCATCTCCACGGTCAAGTCAGGGCGCTTGTTCTGTCCGGTCGCAAACCCGCCATACAGGACTAAATGCGAAACCCGTTCGGGATGCCGCACAGCGTAAGCGATTGAAACCGCGCAGCCTTGCGAGAAGCCTACAAGAGGGAACCGATCAAGGCCGGCGCTGTCGGCGACCGTCTCCATGTCGCTTACCCAGGCATTGAGAGATATCTCGTGGACGTCCCAATCGGAGAGGCCATTGCCCCGTGCGTCGTATCTGACCAAAGTGCGATCTTTGGCGAGTCCAAGCAGGAAAGGCCGCAAAATCGGGAACTCCCAGTCGTATTCCAGATGACCGAGCCAATGCGCCGATTTCAGGAGGGGCGGCCCGTCGCCGACAGTCGCGTAAGCGAGCCGGACACCATCAGCGGCTTTGCAATAGCGAATTTGCTGTTTGAGGTTTGCGGCCGCGAGTACGCGGCTGCCGGGCGTGGCTGCATCGTCGAATTTGATCGCGTAGACCTCAATGGGCCTGGCGATATTCTTCAGGTTCTGGCGACCAAGTTCGCGATAGCTGAGATCCAGCTTGCCCTCGACCTGATCCAGAACTTGTCTGGAAATACAGATACCGCCGCGATCCGCAATTCCTTCAAGCCGGGCGGCGACATTCACGCCATCACCAAAAATGTCGTTCCCGTCAGCGATGACCTCGCCCAAATTGATGCCAATTCGAAATTCTACGCGGCGGTCGGGTGATACCGTAGAATTTCGCTCGCGCATTTCTTTTTGAATCGCAAGGGCGCAATTGACGGCGTCCAGCACGCTGCCGAATTCCGCGAGGATGCTATCGCCGGCCGTGTTGGCTATTCGGCCGCGATGTCGCACAAGCGCTTGGTCCCAAACCTTGCTTCGATGATCCTTCAATTGGATCAGGGTACCATCTTCATCGGTCCCCATGAGCCGGCTGTATCCAGCGACATCGGCTGCTAGAATCGCCGCGAGATGACGACCTGTCAGTGTCTCTGGCAATGCTCCGCTCCTTGCCTTAGCACCAAGCGCGGGCGTAATACCGTCGCGCCGAGACCTATGCCCGTCCGGTATGCTTCCTCGCCGCCTCCAGGTGTCCGTAGCTCTGCACCGGCGCGCACATCAGGAAGCGGTAGCCCTCTTTGACGATGCGCTCGACGTTGCCCTGCTCGACGTGCGGGTGGCCGACCACAACATTGTGCTTCTTGCAGGTGTCGACCACGCGCTTCATCCATTCCAGCACGGTCTTGTGCTCGTATTGCCGTGGATAACCCAATTCCTGCGAGAGATCGCCTTCGCCGATCAGGATGCAGCCGATACCCGGCACGTTTTTGAGAATGTCGTTGAGGTTCTCGATGCCGCGGGTGTCCTCGATCTGCAGGATGCAGAAAATTTCGCCTTGCGGGTT
>DASPQS010000111.1:0-11477 GCA_035624865.1 Binataceae bacterium (SeqCode)
TGCATCTCATCCTTGGTCAGGATCGAAAGAACCTTTTGCAGCGGCTTGACGGACCTGTATTCGGCGCCCTTGCGAAGGAACAGGATGTATTCGATATCGTTTTTTACGATTGCGCCGGGCTGATACGGCTTGCCGTAAAAACCGGCGCCGTTGCCCTGGGTTTCTGTCACACCATTAGCGATCTTGTGCCAGATAATCGGGGTCAATACGTCGAGCTGGAGCCGCCGCGCCCGCACCTGGATATCCGCGTGAAGCGGCATCACGTAGTGGCGTCCTGCCTCCCTGCGCCGGAGACAAACGTCGCCCACGACACAGCAGATGCGGCCGCCGGGAACCAGCACACGTTCGCATTCCTTCCAGACCTTATCGAGGTTTTCCAGAAACTCCTCGTAATCCTCGATCGACCCCAGTTGCCCTCGAGAGGTCGGATATTCCTTTAGTGTCCAGTAAGGCGGAGAAGTCACGACCAGATCGACGGATTCGCTCAGGAGAAACGAAAGGTCGCGCGCGTCGCCAAGCCGGACTTCATGCCGCGTGCGATCAAAAGGCGCGGGCCACGGGACCTCGCGAAAGCGCTCGTTGGCGGCGCGATATATGTGCAACGCCTCGGGCGTGTTGTCCGCCGACGGCAATTCGATCTCCTGTCCATGCAGACGGACTACATTTCCTTTGCCGTCCTTCATTTTTTCTCGCCTGTTCGCGACGCGGCCTTATATATCCAGATTCTTCACATTGAGCGCGTTCTCTTCGATAAACTGGCGGCGCGGCTCGACCACGTCACCCATCAACCGGCCGAAAATCTCCTCGGCCTCTTCCTGCGAACCGATTTCCATCCGCAGCATCGAGCGCTTCTCCGGGTCCATCGTGGTCGCCCACAACTGGTCCGGATTCATTTCGCCCAGGCCCTTGTAGCGCTGAATCTCGACGCCCTTCTGGCCTGCCGCCACCACCGCGCTGGCCACAGCCTTCAGCGATTCGAGCGTGCGTTCCTCCTCGCCGGTCTTGATCTTGTAGGGCGCCTTCAACGCTTCCAGGTCAACCCCGAGCCGGCGGATTTCCCGCAGCTCGCCACTGTGGAACAGCGCGAGATCAACCACCGTCGGCGGCGTTGCGCCGTTGCGCTTGTGCGTGAACGTTGCGCGCCAGGCCGAGTCCTCGGCGGGCAAAACCCGCGGCTCGTCAAGATTAAGCTCCGGCAGTGCAGCCTTGATTGCCTTCGCAGCCTTGCGGAGTTCCTGCTCATCGCGGAAGGTATCGGCTGCGATCTCCTTGTCGGAGACCATCTTGGCCAGCACGGTAACGATCGCGCGCTCTTTGGATCGCCTTTCGAGCGCCTCGTACATCCGCTCGAAATGGAGCGCCTTGCGCACCAACGCCTTGAGCGCTGCACCCTTGAGCTCGCGCGCATCTTTGCCCTTGCCGGCTTCCAGCGTTACCGCTTCGGCGCCGAGGTCGGTGAGATAATCCTCGAGCGCAGCTTCGTCCTTGAGGTAGCGCTCGCTCTTGCCCTTCTTCGCGCGGAACAGCGGCGGCTGCGCGACATACAAATAGCCGTTCTCGATAATTTCAGGGAACTGGCGGAAAAAAAGGGTCAACAGCAGCGTGCGGATATGCGAGCCGTCCACGTCCGCGTCGGTCATGATCACGATCGTGTGGTAACGCAAGCGCGAGAGGTCCTTCTCGTCGCCTATGCCCATCCCGAGCGCCGTGATCAGCGTGCGCAGTTCCGCCGACGAGAGCACCTTGTCGATCCGCGCGCGTTCGACGTTCAGAATCTTGCCGCGCAACGGTAGAATCGCCTGGACTCTGCGGTCGCGTCCCTGCTTGGCCGACCCTCCGGCCGAATCGCCCTCCACGATGAATAGCTCGCTGCGCTCCGGGTCCCGCTCCTGGCAATCGGCGAGCTTGCCCGGCAGCGACCCGGAATCGAGCGCGCCCTTGCGCCGGACCAGCTCCTTGGCCTTGCGCGCCGCTTCGCGGGCGGTCGCGGCCTCGACCGCGCGCGCGATGATCCGCTTTGCGACGCCGGGATTCTTCTCGAAGTACTCGCCCAGCTTTTCGTTGACCAGCGCGGCAACCAGCCCCTCTACCTCGGAATTGCCGAGCTTGGTCTTGGTCTGGCCCTCGAACTGCGGTTCGGGCAGCTTGACGCTCACGATCGCGACCAGGCCCTCGCGCGTGTCGTCGCCCTCAAGCCGCATGTCCTTGTCTTTGCTCTTGAACAGATTGTTCTTCTGCCCGTAGGTGTTGAGCGTACGGGTGAGCGCCGACTTGAGTCCCGACAGATGCGTGCCGCCTTCGACCGTATGGATATTGTTCGCGTAGGTGAAGATTATCTCGTGAATCGCGTCGGTCCATTGCAGCGCGACCTCGATATCGATCCCTTCACGCATGCCCTTGAAGAAAATTACGTCGTGTAATGTCGCGCTGCTCTCGGTCAGCGACTCGACGAACTCCGCGATACCGCCTTCGTAGTGGAATTCCTCCTGCTTTCCGGTGCGCTCGTCCTTGAGGCGTACCCTGAGCCCGGCGTTGAGGTAAGCCATCTCGCGCAGATAACGCCCGATCGTTTCGTACTTGAACTTGACCTCGTGGAAAATGCTCGCGTCGGGCGAAAAGGTGGTCTTGGTCCCGGTGAGCTTGGTCGCGCCGCGCTCCTCGACCTTGGTCTTCGGAATCCCGCGCTGGTAGCGCTGATAATAGAGCTTGCCGTTCTTGCGGACTTCCACCTCGAACTCTTCGGAGAGCGCGTTCACCACCGACGCGCCGACCCCGTGCAATCCGCCCGAGACCTTGTACACGCCACGATCAAACTTGCCGCCGGCATGCAGCACCGTATGCACGACTTCGAGCGCCGATCGCTTTTCCGTCGGATGCATATCGACCGGAATACCCCGGCCGTTATCCTCGACCGAAATTCGATCGTCACCCAGAATCACGACGTTGATCTCGGTGCAGAAACCGGCCAGTGCCTCGTCAACCGAGTTGTCCACGATCTCGGTGACCAGGTGATGCAACCCGCGCTCGGCGGTGTCGCCGATATACATGCCGGGGCGCTTACGAACCGCCTCGAGCCCTTCGAGAACTCGGATCGATTCAGCGCCATAGGCGTCTGAACTTTGTTTGTTTGCCATAGAAAAAATCGAACCGATGAGAACCGCTACAGCCGCTCCACACCACCAACCATTATACGGGTCAAAAGGCTTGTAGTAAAGGAAACCGCCTACCGCTAGAAGCGACAATCAAAACACTATTTCGCTACGATTGCCATAGACGGAAAAACCGCGCTTTTATTGCGTCAATCCACGGCTCTTAGCGGCACTGTCGCGGCCCTGTTCGGCAGGGGCGGTCAAAGACGAAATAAAACCATGTTTGTCCATGGGTCCGGGGACCGCTCAATGAGATATTTCAGCGCGTCCAACGGCCTCTTGGCGACACCTTCATAGCAATCTGGAACTGCCGGGCCGGCCATCCTGCGCTCGCCCGGAAAATCCGGGCGCCGGGCGATGAAACCTCGCTCTACGCCGCGGCGCGCTCCATCCCGTCGAAGAATTGCCACCACAGGTCGACCGAGCGTTCCGCCGCGGCGCGTACCTTGGCGGCTTCGTGCTCTGTCAGTTCCGCGTGGCTGAGGACATGGTCGCCCACATCGCTATGGTCGCGGTCGGCGATCTCATGGATGTCGAAGAACGCGACCTGGTCGCGGGTGACTCCATAATGCTTCTCGAGGGAGCGGGCGAAAGGCGCAAAATTGCCCGGCACCTGACCTTCGGCCGCGACGTTGATCGCGGCGATTCCTTCTTCAAATGAGCGGTCCTTGGTCGAAAGCTCGAACCAGTCAATCAGCGCCGCCGTCGAGGGCAATGGCTTGGCCTCCGTCAATTCCTCGCGCTTCATCCCAAGCCCAAGCCCAAAGCGAATGAACAGCTCGGGATGGGGCGCGCTGCCCGAGATGCGCCCGCTCTCCTCCTCGTAGAGGCTTTCGGCGAGCTTTTGCCGTTCGAGTGCATCGTAGCAGCGCGAATGAAGGGCACTGATCGCGCGAGGGAATTCACGCACCTGGAGAAAAAACTGCGCGGCGAAAACCTTCATCCCCTCTCGTGAGACCTTTCCCTCGGCTATCTTAAGCCAAAGCGGATGGCGTCCGAAGGAACGGCGCTCTCCCACCATTTTGAAAAGATCGCGGACAAAGCTTTCACCCGAATATGCCATCGCGGACCTCGCTCCCGTGTCGATACAGAAAGTCCCCGAGCTTACCAAAGCCCGAGCGCCCAAGTGAAGCAGACCGCGCGCGGTATTCGCGCAGGTAACGGAGGAATTCCGCCGGACCGACATAGCCCACGCGCTGCTTGCGGATTTTGCCGGCCGCGTCAATAAACACGGTCGTCGGAACGCCCTCGACATTGAATTGCCGGATAATCGCTTGATTCTGCTGATTCTCGGCAGTCAGATTTGCGCGCATCCGGACGAATCCAAGCGCCTCCCGCACCACCGCCGGATCGACGAACGTCGTCTGCTCCATCTCGCGGCAGGGCACACACCAATCCGCGCTGAAATCGAGCACAACCGGCTCACCTCGCGCCCTGGCCGCTTCCAGTGTCGCCGGATTGAAAGGCTGGAACGTCAGTTCAGGTGGTGCGGCGCGCCCCTCAATCAGCATATAGATCAGCGCGGTGCTAGCGATTACTCCGATCGCCGATTTGATCACGAAAAAGGGCTGCCAGTTGCGCCCCTCCCGTGAGATGAACCCGAGGAAGATTCCGGCCGCGACGGCGTAGTAGGGCAAAATCCGCGTCATCAGGCGGTCAGGGACGACAGGATCCAGAAAATAGACCGCGAGCCCGATCAGGACGAACCCGAAGAGCTGTTCGATCCAACGCAGCCATTCGCCCGACCGCGGCAGCGACCGGATACTGCCTGCCGCGAGCGCCAACGCCACGTAGGGAAGCCCAAGGCCTACGGCCAGCGTGAAAAAGAGCGCGAAGCCGAAAAGGGCGCTGCCGCTTCGCTGCACCATCAACAGCAAACCCAGGACGATCGGGCCGATACACGGCGCCGCGACGACCCCCATCCCCAGGCCCATCACCGTTGCGCCAACATAGCCTGGGCGGGCGATCCCCGCCCGCTGCATGAGCCATTGGGGCGGTTGCAGCACGAAGAGCCCGAAACTCGAAGCCGCAAGCGCGAACAATATCGCGGCAATCGCGACCAGCACCCACGGATTCTCGAGCGCCCCACCGAATAGTCCGCCCGAAAGGGCTGCCGCCATGCCCATAACTGAAAACGTCAGCGCGATTCCCACAACGTAGAGCATTGCGAGCACGACCACCCGGCGTGGACCTCCGCCTTCGTTGCCAAAGTAGGCGACGGTCACGCCGATCAACGGATAGACACAAGGTGTCAGATTGAGCGCGAGTCCCCCGAGCAGAACGACGAGGAAGCCAAAGACGTTCCCGTGATGGGCAAAAACATCCGCTACCGACCATCCCTCCGCGGTGAGGCCGTCATCGGAGGCCGGTCCTGCGTGCGACGTCGCGCCTACGATGTCCGCCCTCTCTCCTGAAGCAAGGTCGGTCTTGTACTCAACCGATGCCGGACGCAGGCACTGCTCGTCGTCGCAGGCCTGGTAGTCGATTCGCACGGTCGCCGGCGCGCCTACACCAGATCGAAAGGCCTCGCCAGCCTTCAGCGGCGCCTCGAATTTGACCGTGCCCGTGAAAACGGAAAGCTTCTCCCCGCCTGCAAACTTGAGCGAAACCAAACGTGGCGGCGGATAGGTTACCGCCCCGGCGGAGATTCCCGGCGGCGTCGCGACCGTCATTCGCGTGGGGATGTAGTAATCGCCCATTGGACGGTCGGAGTTGATATGCCATCCCGAGCGGATGTGGAGGGTTACGATGAGCCGACTTGCGCCTCGGGCTGAAAGCGGCTGAACAAGCGCCGCGGATTGAATCGATACAATGCTGGCCGCGTCAATCGCGCCTTGGCAGACGGCAGGGAGCGTCAACGCCACCGTCAGAAGGACCGCGATAGTGGGAAACGCCCGCTGGGGTGCCCGGCCAGCCGCACCGGATCCTGCCAACGAGCGATAACCGCCGGGATTCATGCGACTGCTAGGCGGCGCGACGCCAGGTCCGTCACGGCCCGAACGAAAGCACCATGACCCGGTTCCATGGAGGACCTCGGCCTAGTCGATCGGAACCTCACCGCTTACGGACAGCGGAGCGTGGTCGACGATTTCGAGTCCGTAGCCCGGCAGATTCGCCAGCCGCGGCGGCCGGTCAGTCAGCAGGATCATCTTGCGCACGCCGACATCGCGTAGAATCTGTGCGCCGATACCGTAGTCGCGGAAGTCGGCCTCGGGGACGTTGAGCCGCGTGCTGGCGCGCGCAACGTGGTGGCGCCCGTTGCCGTTGATATCGCTGGCGATCGCCTCCGAGTCGCGCTTGAGGTAGAGAATCACGCCTCTCCCGGCTCTCGCGATTTGCTCCATCGCGTTTTGCACCTGCGCTCGCGTGTTGCGCTTGACGTAGCCGAACACGTCGCCGGGCAGATATTCGCGATGCGCGCGCACAAGCACCGGCTGTTCCGGATCGATCTTGCCCATCACCAGCACCAGATGTTCGCTCTGGTCGACTCGATTGCGATAGACGCAAGCGGTGAATTCTCCGAAAGCCGTGGGCAGCCGCGCCTCCGCGATGCGCTCGACCATCGTCTCGTTGCGCAGGCGATACTCGATGATGTCCGCGACGGTCACGAGCTTAAGCCCATGCTCGCGCGAAAACTCGATCAAATCGTCGCGCCGCGCCATCGTGCCGTCTTCCTTCAAAATCTCGCAGATGACCCCGGCAGGCTTGAGACCCGCAAGCCGCGCCAGGTCTACCGCTCCCTCGGTCTGGCCCGTGCGGACGAGCACGCCTCCTTCGCGCGCTCGCAGCGGATAGACATATCCGGGCGTAATGAACTCGGCTCCGGTCGCGTCTTCTCGCACGGCTTGAAGGATCGTGGTTGCCCGATCCTGAGCCGAGACTCCCGAACCCGCCGCTCGCCGCGCCGTGATCGGGACCGTAAAGGCGGTGCCAAGCGGCGCCTGGTTGTCGCCCACCATCATGCTGAGCCCAAGTTGGTCGATTCGCTCGGCCGACATCGGCAGGCAAATCAGTCCGCGCCCGTACTTGGCCATGAAGTTGATCGCTTCGGGCGTGGCCTTCTCGGCGGCCATGCAGAGGTCACCCTCGTTCTCGCGATTTTCGTCATCCATCAGGATGATCATGCGGCCGCGGCGAGTTTCCTCGAGCGCCTCTTCGATCGATATGAACGGAGCTCTTGGCGCATGGGTACGTGGCGTGATTTCACCAAACATAGCTTGCCTCTGCCCTGGGCTCCCCGCTGTGCCCGCCTCAGCCCCACCCGTCGGGCTGATGTAATTGTAGCCCACGCCCGCCCTGGGCGTGAACCCCCGAGATGACCCCGGACTCGCGCATCGCGCGAGTCTGCTGTAATGAGTAAACGGTTCGCGATGTCTGAGGATGTAGTGGCCGACACGCCCGACCGGGCTCGGAAAACGGAATCCGTCTCTACGCCGGACGGGGGCGTACAGCGAAAATGGTCGCTCGCCTTCCGCGCGCTCAAACATCGAAATTTTCGCCTCTTTTTCGGCGGCCAGCTTACCTCTCTCATCGGCACCTGGATGCAGACCGTCGCGCAGGCCTGGCTGGTCCTCAAGCTGACCAACTCCCCGATGATGCTCGGTCTGGTGACGTTCGCACGCTTCGCGCCGATGGTGGCGGTGGCGCTGTTTGCCGGGGTGATTGTCGACCAGGTCGACCGCCGCCGCCTGCTGATCATCTCGCAGACCCTCCTGATGCTGAGCGCGTTCGCTTTGGCCGCGCTCACCTGGAGCGGCGTCGTGCGCGTCGAGCATGTCATAATTCTCGCCGCCTTCAATGGCCTTGTCGGCGCCTTCGACACCCCTGGGCGCCAGTCGTTCGTAGTCGAAATGGTCGGAATCGAAGACCTGCCTAATGCGATCGCTCTCAATTCACTGATCTTCAACGGCGCGCGCACTCTCGGACCCGCTATCGCCGGCGTGCTGATCGTGTGGACCGGCATCGCGATGTGCTTCTTCCTGAACGGCGTCAGCTTCCTCGCGGTCATCTGGAGCCTCTACGCGATGAATCTGCCGCGCAGGATCACCCAGAGTTTCGGGGGTGCGATGCTGAGGCGCCTGCACGAGGGTCTCGCCTACGTTTGGGGCCATCGGCCAAGCCTATATCTCCTGCTGATTGGCGGAATCAGCAACGGCTTTGGCGTCCAGTACACGGTCCTGTTGCCGGTATTTGCCCGCGACATCCTCCACGGCGGTGCCGGGGCCTACGGCTTGTTGATGGGAGCGCAGGGCGTGGGAGCCGTGGTCGGCGCAATCGTCCTGGCGTCACGCTCGGGCACCGCCCGCGCACAGCGGCAGAACCTGACCGCCGGGCTCCTGCTTGCCGCGGCCGGAATCATGGTGTTCGGCCTCTCGCGCCGCATGGGCTTGTCGCTGCTTGCGCAAACCATCACCGGAGCCACGCTGATCAATTTCATGGCGAGCACGAATACGCTTTTGCAACTGTTCGTCTCCGACGAATTGCGCGGACGGGTGATGAGTCTCTACACCATCTCCTTCATCGGAGCGGCGCCGCTTGGAGCGCTCGAGGTCGGCTTTGTCGGCGAACACGTGAGCCCGGAATTCGCCGTCGAGATCTGCGGTGCGATCGCGCTGGTTTGCGGAATCTTTCTGCTCACGCGGCTTCGCATGATCGCCGAGGGCCAGTCCAGTATCGCGCCCCTGGACACCGGGCCTCAGACGGGCGCAAGTCCGGATGCCGCCGGGCCCGCACGGTCGCTATAATCCTCGCCATGGCCTCGCGAGCGAAAAGCTCCGGTTCTTCACCGCAGCCCGGCGCCGGCGCGCAGCTTCTCCGCATCCTGCCCGCAGTGGACGAATGCCTCAAAGCCGCCGAGAATGATGAGACGCTGCGCGGCTTGAGCCGCGATTACCTGAAACTGGCGGTGCAGCGCGCCCTCGACACCCTGCGCGAGACGATCGCCGCCGGCCGTTACGACGCGCCGGCGCGGCGCGAACAGATGGCCGCCGAAGTCATCCGCCGCGTGCGCCAGCTCGTCGCCGGCGATGAGCCCGCCTTGAAATCCGTCGTCAACGCCACCGGCGTAGTACTCCACACCAACCTCGGCCGCGCGCTCCTGGCCGAACCGGCGATCGAAGCGATCGAACGTGCGGCCCGCTCCACTGTCAACCTCGAGTACGATCTTGCAACCGGCGGACGCGGCGATCGCGACACCCTGGTTGAAGAGGAATTATGCGCCCTGACGGGCGCCGAAGCCGCCACCGTCGTCAACAACAACGCCGCCGCCGTGCTGCTCGCGCTCAACACGCTGGCCGACGGACGCGAAGTCGTGGTCTCGCGCGGCGAGTTGGTCGAGATCGGCGGCTCCTTCCGAATACCAGAAGTGATGGCCCGTGCGGGCGCACGTATCCGCGAAGTCGGCACCACCAACCGCGTGCATCCTCGCGACTACGTCGATGCGATCGGCCCGGAAACTGCCCTCCTGCTCAAGGTCCATCCCTCGAACTATCGCATCGTGGGGTTCACCGCGGAGGTCAGCCTGGCCGAACTGGCCGAGATCGGCCGCGCCCATAACCTCTCCGTCATCGAGGACCTCGGATCGGGTGCGCTGATCGACATGACCGCCTACGGCCTGCCGCGCGAGCCCATTGTGCGCGAACGGATCGCCGCGGGCGCCGCGCTCGTAACCTTCTCCGGCGACAAGCTGCTCGGCGGTCCCCAGGCTGGAATCGTGGTCGGCCGCCGCGCCCTGGTCGAAAGACTCAAGACCAACCCGCTCAAGCGGGCGCTCCGATGCGACAAACTCACTCTCGCCGCCCTGGAAGCCACGCTGCGCCTGTACCTCCGCAGCCGCGACCTCGCAACGGAATTGCCCACGCTTCGCTTGCTCCGGCGCACGCCGGCCGAGATCGAAATCGCCGCGGCGCGTGCCCGCGAAATCCTTGCCGAACGGCTGGGGCCCGAATTCCAAATTGAAATCGTCGACTCGACTTCGCAGATAGGTTCAGGTGCATTGCCGGCCGAAGAATTGAAGACGCGCGCGCTGCGCATCACCCATCGCGATCTCGCCGAGGACGCGATCGCCGCGCTCTTCCGCGGTGCACGGCCGCCGGTGCTGGGCCGCGTCCGTGACGGCGCTTTCATGCTCGACTTGCGCACGGTCGAGGACCCGGCCGACCTCGCGGTCGAATTTCCCTCGCACGCCGGTCGATAGCCGCGCTTGCTAAGCACCTTTGCGCGGGATTACACCGGCATTGTTACCCAACTTAACCTTCCTAAGGAGAGCGCGATGCCGGACAAGACCTACAAGATAATCGATGTGGTCGGTGTCTCCGACGAGAGCATCCACCAGGCCGTCCGCAACGCCTTGGCCAAGGCGAGCCAGACCCTGCGCAATCTCGACTGGTTCGAGGTCAGGAATATCCGCGGTGCGATACTGAAAAATGGGGAACCGGAATTCCAGGTCGAGGTGAGAATCGGCTTCCGCCTCGAAGGCGCACCCGTCGCGTAAGTTGCGCACAGGCGCTGGCGCGGAGACGCAGCTTCGCTCGGGTGTACCAACGCCGCCTTTTGGCGATCGCGGCATATTGGCGCTTCCCCGCCAGGCCCTCTTTTTGTGTCAGCTTGAGGATGGTTTCCGCGTCATCGCGCGCTTATTATCATCCGCGCGCGACGAATTAATCCGTGGAGGACCGTCTCAGACATGAAGATCTGTCCGCGATGTGGCAAGCAATTTCCCGATATCGAGCTCTTTTGCGAGAGCGATGGGACCGCGCTCGTCGCCAGCGGCGGTCAGACCGCCGGCCCGCGTGTGACGACGGTGATGCCAACGGTTCCCGGCCAGACCGCGGAAGCCGAGCCGATCGAATGCCCACGATGCGGCGGCAAGGCACAGCCGGGCGAATTGATCTGTAACTTTTGCGGAGCTCAGCTCTCCCCCGCGCCGGCTCCGACGGAATCGCCCTCCTCACCTCCACCCACCGGGACCCGCCTCACCCTGGAAAACTTTTCTCCCGCACAAGAACGGACAGGTCCCCGTGAAATGGGTACCGAGGCGCCGCTCCCGTCCGAGGGCCTCGAGGAAGAAGGCGGGGGACGCCGAATTCTGAGCGCCCTCGGCTTTTCCATCGCCGCCGTCCTCGCTCTGGTCGGCGGTGCCTGGCTCGCGCTCTATCTGAGCAGCAAGCATCCCCCGGCACCGGTTGCGACGGAGACGGCCTCGCCCTCTCCGGCCGCTGTCGCCGGTGCAATCGTTGAGTTGGCCAAAACCATCTCAATCCAGGTCGCGGGCGACCTCGCCGGTGCGCCGTTGCGCGACAAGGATTCAATGAGCAAGGTTTTCGAAAG
>DASPQS010000112.1:0-6602 GCA_035624865.1 Binataceae bacterium (SeqCode)
CGAAGAGCATCCGGCCAATCCTGGGTTCCTTGACCGCGATAGACTTGGCCGCCGCAATAATTCGCTCGCTTCGATCGCATACCGCCGCAGGCAGGTCAAGCGCCAGCATCTCCCAATCGCTGTCGATCGCGACCACTACGGCGCCCTTCGCCGCCACCCTTGCCATCTCGGCGACTGTCGCAGCCGCGGAATCCACGTACTCGAGCACGTTCTTGCAGAACACCCGGTCGAATGAGCCGTCCGGGAACGGCAGCGGCGGAAACTCACTATGCACGAACCGGACGTCCAGGCCCTTTTGCCGCGACCGCTGCCCCGCTGCGGCGATGAACTCCTTGTTGATATCGACGCCTGTCACGCACCCGGGCGTCCCAACCCGCGCAGCCAGCTCCATCGTTGTGTAGCCGGGCCCGGACCCGACATCGAGCACGCTCAGCCCAGGCTTGAGTTCAAGCGGCCGAATCAGCGGCTCCAGCGCCGGATGGAATGCGAGTATCTGGTCGTATGCGGCGTGCCGTTCGGGTTCGATTTCGATCCAATGCTGCTTGTAGTAGGGGTTTGCCATCGTCGAATGCGTTTATCCTGCTGCTTTTGGTTACAGGAACTTCCCCGGGATTACAAAGCCGGTTCATCTTCACCCCGAGCCGAACGGACAAATTGCGGCAACTGGAGGCTTCGGATAGCCTAGTAAGTTAATACTTGCATTGAGGCTGATTGGTTCTAGATGGCTAGCGTTGGCGACCGAATAAAGCTCCTCCACAACCTCCTCGACGAGCGCATCGCAGTCATCGATGGCGCCGCGGGTACCTCCATTCAGAATATGCATCTGACCGCAGCCGACTTCGGTGGCGCCCAGCTCGAAGGATGCAACGAGAACTTGGTTCGCACGCGGCCAGGCAAAATCCGCGAACTTCATCGCAGCTTCCTCGACGCCGGCGCCGACATTATCGAGACCAACAGCTTTGGCTCGACCTCGATCGTCCTCGCCGAGTACGGCCTCCAACGCGACGCACGCGAACTCAACCGCATCGCCGCCCAACTCGCACGTGCCGAAGCCGATGCCGCCTCCACCGCCGCGCATCCGCGCTTCGTCGCCGGCTCGATGGGACCGACGACCAAAAGCATCTCAGTCACCGGCGGCGTGACTTTCGATCAGCTTGCCGCCGCATACCAGGAGCAGGCCGAAGGCCTGATCGAGGGGGGCGTCGATATTCTCCTGCTCGAAACCGTGCAGGATACGCTCAACTGCAAGGCGGGACTCGTCGGGATCGACCGCGCCCTCGAACGCACCGGCCTGGCGGCAGGTGTCGCCGTGTCGGGAACGATCGAGACGATGGGTACGTTGCTCGCCGGTCAGGATATCGAGGCGTTCTATACCTCGATCGCCCATCGCGATCTGCTCTGGATCGGGCTCAACTGTGCCACCGGACCCGACTTCATGACCGACCATCTGCGGACGCTCTCGGGAATCTCGCGTTTCCCCGTTGCCTGCGTCCCCAACGCCGGGCTCCCCGACGAGGAGGGTCACTACAACGAAACGGCCGAGATCCTGATGCGCAAGGTCGAGCGCTTCGTCGAGGCCGGGTGGATCAATCTGCTCGGTGGATGTTGCGGCACGACGCCGGCGCATATCCGTGCGCTCGCTGCCATGGTTGCGGGCAAGTCGCGGCGCCAAATTCCCGCCCTGCGCCGGTCGATCGTATCGGGAATCGAAGCTCTCGTCATCGACGAAAGCACCCGTCCGGTGATCGTCGGCGAACGCACCAACGTCCTGGGCAGCCGCAAGTTCAAGCGCCTGGTCGGCGAAGGCAAGATCGAAGAGGCCGCCGAGATCGGCCGTCTCCAGGTCCGCCGCGGCGCTCACATCCTCGACGTCTGTGTTCAGGATCCCGACCGCAACGAGACCGCCGACATCACGGCGTTCCTCGAAACCCTGGTCAAGAAGGTCAAGGTCCCCCTGATGATCGACTCGACCGACGCGCGCGTCATCGAGGAGGCCCTCAAGCGCACCCCCGGCAAATCGATTATCAACTCGATCAACCTCGAAGATGGCGAGGAGCGCTTCCGGCGCGTCGTCCCGATCGCACGGCGCTACGGCGCCGCTTTGGTGGTCGGCTGCATCGACGAGGACAAGCAGCAGGCGCAGGCCATCACGCGCGATCGCAAGCTGCAAATCGCCAGCCGCTCGTTCAAGCTCCTGACCGAAAAATACGGCGTCGCTCCCGAAGACATCATCTTCGACCTGCTGGTTTTCCCGGTCGGCACCGGAGATCGCAACTACGTCGGCTCGGCCGTCGAAACGATCGAGGGCATCCGGATGGTCAAGGCCGCGATGCCGCGGTGCAAGACGATCCTCGGCATCTCGAACGTATCCTTCGGGCTGCCCGACACGGGCCGCGAAGTATTGAACTCGGTGATGCTCTATCACTGCGTGCAAGCCGGCCTCGATCTCGCGATCGTAAACTCGGAGAAACTCGAACGCTACCCGTCGATCCCGGAGGAGGAGCGCCGGCTCGCCGAAGATCTGATCTGGTGGCGCGGCGACGACCCGATCGCCGCGTTCGCCGCCTACTTCCGCGCCAAGAAAAGCAAACCCACGCGCGAGGAACGCAAATCGCTCCCGCTCGACGAACGCCTCGCGCTCTACATCCTCGAGGGCTCGAAGGACGGCCTCACCGACGATCTCGATGAAGCGCTGCGCACGCGCGCGCCGATGGAAATCATCAACGGCCCGTTGATGAAGGGAATGGACGAGGTTGGCCGGCTCTTCAACGCCAACCAGATGATCGTCGCCGAAGTCCTCCAGTCGGCCGAGTCGATGAAGGCCGCCGTCGCCTATCTCGAACCGCACATGGAAAAGGCCGAGACCTTGAGCAAGGGCAAAATCGTCCTCGCCACGGTCAAAGGCGACGTCCACGATATCGGCAAGAACCTCGTCGATATCATCCTCTCCAACAACGGCTATCGCGTCATCAATCTCGGCATCAAGGTTCCCCCCGAGGAGTTGATCAAGGCCTACGAGCAGCATCGCCCCGACGCGCTTGGGCTCTCAGGACTGCTGGTCAAATCGGCGCAGATGATGGTGGTGACGGCGCAGGACCTGAAAAGCGCCGGAGTCCGCTGCCCGATTCTTGTGGGCGGCGCCGCGATCTCCGCGCGCTTCACCCGCATGAAGATTGCCCCCGAATACGATGGGCTCGTCGCCTATGCCAACGACGCGATGGCGGGGCTGGACCTGGCGAATCAACTGATGGATGGTCAGCGGCGCGAGGCGCTCGCGATCTCGCTCGAGGCTGAGACGCGGCGTTTGCTCGGCGCCGCCGCGAAGACCGTCGACGGCAAGCCGAGGGCCGCGCGGCGCGGTCCCGCGATGGTTTTCGAGGGGCCGATTCCGGAACCGCCCGACTTGAAGCTCCATCTACTCCGCGACTACGACCTCGAAGAGATCTTCCGCTACATCAACCCGGTGATGCTCTACTCGCGGCATCTCGGCTTCAAAAACTTTGAGCAGGCGATCGCGGCCGGCGATCCCAAAGCGCTCGAGTTGCGCGCCGCTGTCGCTTCGGTCGAAGACGAAATGCTGTCGCGACCGAATATTTCGGCGCGCGCCGCGTACCGTTTCTTCCCGGTGAACTCCGACGGCGATCGCACGCTGATGGTTTATGCCATCGACGGCAAGCGCGTGCTCGAGACGTTCACCTTCGGCCGCCAATCCGCCGAGCCCGGACTGTGCTTGGCCGATTACGTCACGCCCGCGTCGTCCGGACGCACGGATTATCTCGGGATGTTCGTGACGACGATCGCAGACGGCGTGCGCTCGCTGGCCGAGCAGTGGAAGGACAAGGGCGAGTACCTGCGCTCGCATATCCTGCACGCGCTCGCGCTCGAGAGCGCGGAAGCATTCGCCGAGTTGCTCCATGCGAAGATGCGCCAGATGTGGGGAATCGGCGATCCGCCCGGGCTCGCGATGAGGGACCTCTTCCAGGCGCATTATCACGGCAAGCGCTACTCGTTCGGGTATCCGGCGTGCCCGCGGCTCGAGGACCAGGCGCAACTGTTCCGGCTGCTCGAAGTGGAAGCGAACGACCTGGGGGTGCGTCTGACCGAGGGCTTCATGATGGACCCGGAGAGTTCGGTCAGCGCGATCGTGTTTCACAATCCGAAAGTGAAATATTTCACCCTGTCCACAACAGATATAGATGTGCTAGAGGGAGAGTTTAAGACTCGGGGAGGAGTGGCCGCTTCCAAGTAAAACTGCGATTTTAACAAAACAAACCCAATCCCCCTTCCAGACGCTGCGTTTGATCTGGAAGAACGACGGTTGATTGGTTCAGGTCAGGTCAGGTCAGGAAAACTTCGCGGATTAGGTTGGTGTCGTTGTATTCGCGGCCCTCAGCAATAAGGTCGCCGTCGAATCGAAGATAGAAGTTGTAGCGCTGGCGGTAAGGGCGGCCGTTGGCGGCGACGGTATCGGCTTCGGCGAGCACGGCGACGTGCGGTCCTTCGCAGATAATCGTGCCCAGCTTCATCTTCAAGCCGTTAGGAAACAGCTTGAGCAGGTTCGCGGTTTCGACCGAGGCAAAGTTGGCCCGGCCGCGAATCGGCGGGAACTCCTTCAGGGCCGAAACGATCTCGAAGGTGAAGTCCTCTGTGATCAGCTCTTCGAAGACCTTCGGATCGGGATGATTGAAGTTTTCCAGGAACCTGATCGCGCGCTGCTTCTGTTCGGCCTGGGTCATTTTCTCATTCCTCCCGACGGTGCGTCGCCTGGGTTGCGACGACCGCCAGCTTGCACAGTTCGCGAACGCATTAAAGCCGATTTTCCGGCCCGACTCACGACCGGCGTATGAGATGGCTTTTCCTCGTTGAGGCGCCGGCGTCAGAATTGAGGACAGGTGGCGGGCAGTTTCGCGGAGTCGATGCCTTCGCACTTCATATTGTTCACCGTCAGGTTGCCCTCGGCGTCAAGCTTCACCGTCCAGATGGTGTCGTAGTCGGTGCCCGGCCAAGGCGGCACCAGTGGCGGGTTGGCGCCAGGCGGAAAATAGCTCGAGACCAGCTCTTGTGTCATCTGTTGAATGAATTGGAACGACCACGCCAGCAGCACCGTCTGATTGGAGAAGTCGGGGCCGGTGGGGTTTGTGAAGAAGAAAAAATTACTGGCTGAATTCGAATCGGAGACATCGAAGCTCGCGGCCAGATCAAAGGGCAAGTTATTGGCGATTGCGTACGGCTCCACGGTCAATGACGGCGCGACACCCGACCACGAAAATCCTTCGGTGCCGGGGCTGGCCTGAGCGGGATCGATCGAATAGACCTGGCCGGGGCTGATTTTGCCGCGCAGCGCGTTCGGAAGATCCAGCGCGCGCCATTGCCCCGCGCAGACGATGTTGCCGTCGCTCCAATAGTTCAGCGGATGCGCATCTGCGTGCCGAATTATGTAAAGGGTTTCGTTGGTGTTGATTCCCGGCGGAATCACGGCGCCGCCGCTACCGCCGGTCACGTAGATGGCAAAAGGCACCTGCCCCGTGCATTGAGTGCCGATCTTCGGCTTCGGCGCGGGCAGCGCAGGATATTTCGAACCCGGGCTCACATGGCTGTTGTAGGTGATCAAGCGCGGGACTCCCGACGGCGTGATCGAGATCGCGTAAATATAGTTCGGCCCTTGGTAGCTCGCCGGAAGCGCCAGGTCGTAGCCCTCGATCTTGTCGATATTTGCCATCAAGGCGCTGACGGTTTCCCAGGGCGCCGAGAAGACATAGAAGCCCGGAACTCCTGCCGTGATGATACCGGTTTCCCCGGTTACCAGGATTTCGTTGTTGTTTTCCCGGTCGTTGAAATCGAGACCCTGGCAATTCCCGCAGTATTCCGACGGCGTGGCAACTCCCTCCGGCACCGATCCCTGCGCATACGAGGCATTGAGCGGATAGCTGTTGCCGGTATACGGGAAATATTGCGGCGGGGGCGCGCTGGACAAAGTGATTTGGTTGAGCAGGGCGAACTGCTGAATGGTCTCGGGCGACACGATATCGGGGTGACCGCCGGCGGGTTGCAGATGGGTCATCGGTTCGAGCACGTAGACACCGGTTACGTTCTTCTTCCCCAGCACCTGCCGGCGCAGGAATTTCGCCATCCGGAGCGACCGCTGTAGACCGCGATTGGTGAGGTTTGCCGTGGTCGGGTTGACATCGCCCGGAGCCTTGTAAGCGAGGTCCTCGCTCACCACGAAGATCAAATTGATATTGTCGGGGCTCAGGGGAGCGGGAATCGGCGGCGGCGTTGCATCGGAAGCGAAAGACGCGCTGCATCCAAGGTGAATCGATATCGCGACGGCAAGCGCGATCGCAAGACAGGCCACGCACGCGAATCCCTCCGGACAGGCGCCACGGCCGCCCGGCCTTGCTGACACGTTCAGGCGAAATCCCCGCACTGCCGCAAACCACTACACGCCGTTACATGCTGCTACTCCCGATTCACATTCGGGGAAGCTGAAACCGAGGATTTCCGTTTTGACTATGGCAGTCAAGGCTAAGAGGCGAATTGAAAATGACCGTTGACGAAGACGCGCCTTGTACACTTATCAAGTTGATAGGTAACTCGAATAC
>DASPQS010000113.1:0-6729 GCA_035624865.1 Binataceae bacterium (SeqCode)
TTCTCGGTGGTGGTCAACTGCTCCTGCAATTGCAGGACGTTCTGGTCGGACTTGAGCTGCGGGTAATTTTCCATTACGGCGAGCAGCCGGCCGAGTCCGGCCGTGAGCTGATTCTCCGCCTCGACTCGCGCTCCCTGCGTGGGCGCTGCAATCGCGCGACTGCGCGCCTCCACGACCTGGGTCAGAGTGTCGCGCTCGAACTGCATGTAACCCTTCACCGCTTCGACCAGATTGGGAATCAGATCGTGGCGGCGCTTGAGTTGGACGTCGATCTGCCGCCACGAGTTGTCGACCTCGTTGCGCAGACGAACCAGCGAGTTGTAGGCAAAGACGAAGTAGAGCGCGATCAGAACGAGGACCGTCAGAATCACCCATCCACCCATATGCCCAACGCCACCTTTCGCCTGGAATTTCGGTTCGGTTGCCCGTCGCCAATGAGCAGCAGGCTGGCGCGAGCAACCGGGTCAGAGTCTACGCCCTCGTCAAGCCGACGGCGAGACCGAACAATCGGCGGGGAGAGCTGTCCTCACAACGCCCCCCGGCCGACGCTGGATTGCGCTTAGTTGACCTGAATCTTGACCGGTTTGGCTTCCGGCCGCTTTTCCACCTTGACTTCGAGCACGCCGTCCTTGTAGCTGGCGCAAACCCGGTCCTGAGCTGCGTCTTCCGGCAGCGCGAAACTCCGCCCGATCGATCCGTAAGCGCGCTCCGCCACATGGACCGCCGTCTCCTTGGACCACTCGGGCCGCTTACGCTCGGCCGTCAGAATCAATTTGCCGTTCTCGACCCGCACATCGATCGACTCATTCTTCAGGCCCGGCACCTCGAAATAGAACCGGTAGCCGTCCTTATCCTCGACCACGTCGACCGCCGGACGCAGGTGCCTAGCCGGGACGGAGGGAGTGAAATCCTTCATCAGCCGATTCATCCGATCGAACATGCCATTCCATCCGTTCTCATACCTGACTTCCATCGAAACCTCCTCCCGGCCTGAGCCGGTAATAACACTGTTTTTTCAGGCTGGGCGGTTTCTTCTCGACCCCGCGGCCTGCGATTAAAAGCTAAGTACGAATTGCGCCACGTCAAGCGGCTCCCCGGGGCGTGCGCTGACGGCTCCGCCGCTACAGCGGAGGGTTCAAGAATTGCGTTAAGTCTGGCAGGCGATACCCGGCAAGTGCCGGCGCGGGCTCAATCCACCGTCCCGGCCTGACTCGTGGCGCGCTCGATCTCCGCCGCAAAGCGCAGCGCCATTCGCGCATCACCCATCCCCTTGGCAAGGATGCGCCCCTCTTCCAGCACCTGGATTGCGCGCGCTATCCTGCCGCGACCCAGTAGTACACCGGCTTTGCGGAAGACCCGCGCGTAACGCGCGCCTTTTTCTGCAGCATCCATGAAGCTTCGATCCGATACCGAAACCGTTGATGCGATCCTAGGCGGTGCGCTGACTCTCGTCCAGCCAGTTTGCGGTTATCGGTTCTCGATCGATGCGATCCTGCTCGGACGCTTCGCGCGGCCGCGCCAGCGCGATCGCGTGCTCGAACTGGGCGCCGGATGCGGCGTCGTCTCGGTCATCCTCGCCGCGCTGACGCATCCGCGGGAAATCGTGGCGATTGAGCTGCAACCCGAACTCGCCGCGATGGCCCAGCGCAACGCTGCGCTTAACCGAATCGAGACCGTCACCGCAATTTGTGCCGACCTGCGCGCCCGCCGAATCGACGGAGTCGCCGCTGCGTCGTTCGACTACCTCACCGCGAATCCACCCTATCGCGCGAGGCGCACGGGCCGGCAGAGCCCGAACGCGAGCCGCCGGATCGCGCGCGGCGACGATAGCGCCACCCTCGCCGATTTCTCCGCCGCCGCCAGCCGTTACCTCCGTCACGGCGCCAAAGCCGCCTTCGTCTTCACCGCGGCCCGCACCGCCGAGTTGATCGCCGAGCTTAAGGCGCGCTCGCTCGAACCCAAGCGCATCCGCTTCGTTCATCCACGCCAGGGAATTGCCGCTACGACAATCCTCATCGAAGTCCGCAAGGGCGGTGGCGTCGAAGCCGAGATCGAACCCCCGCTTTTTCTGTTCGCAAAACCCGGAGTTTATACGAGAGAGGCGCGCGAAGTGCTTCTTATGCCGTCCAGCAACGCTGGTGGCGTCGCGTAAAGCTGCAGATTGACCCGCGCGCCAACCGCGATCGCGTTTCACCATTGTCTGGAACCTTCGCGGCTCGCATAATCTGGCGGACCGACCAGTGATCGGGCGACTGGAGGCGGCAATGCCAACGCCAAGAACCATCGGATTCGTGCTCTTCGAGGGCTTCGAACTGCTTGACGTATTCGGGCCGGCTGAGGCTTACGGGATCCGCGACGCTGACGGTGCCTTTCGCCTGGCAATGGTGGCGCAGCAACCAGGCCCCGTCACAAGCGCGCAAGGCCCCGCCGCGGTCGCCGAATACGGTTTCGCCGATTGCCCGCATCTCGACCTGCTCCTGGTGCCGGGCGGCATCGGCACGCGGCGGGAAGTCGAGAATCATCTGATGATCTCGTGGCTCCAGGAGCGCTCTCGTGCCGCTGAGATCGTCACTTCCGTTTGCACCGGCGCCGGACTCCTGGCACGCGCAGGTATCCTCGATGGCCGTCGCGCCACCAGCAACAAACGCGCACTGGACTGGGTAATGTCGCAAGGACCGAAGGTGAACTGGGTGCCGCAGGCGCGCTGGGTCGAGGACGGCAAGTTCGCCACCTCTTCCGGCGTCTCCGCCGGCATCGACATGGCGCTCGCGCTCATCGCGCGCATTAGCGGAAACGAAGTCGCCGAAAGGGTGGCGATCGCTATGGAATACGATTGGCATCGCGATTCCGCCTGGGACCCCTTCGCGAAAATCCGGGGCCGGGCGTAGAGCCGCGCCGCCTCACTCCCTGTCGAAGAACTCGACCGCCATCTGCGCTACCTTCTCCGGCTTCTCCATCGGGAGGAAGTGGCCCGTCCCGGCGATCACCTCGACGCGTCGATGCGCGCCGCTCGCTGCGATCCGCTCCTTGAACACGATTCCTTGCGTGTCGCTCTTCTCGCCGAACAGCACCAGCATCGGCACGCTGCTTCGCAGGATCATCGCAAGCCCATCGAAGTCGCGCGCCGTCAGGTAAATTTGCGCTTCGATCTCCGGCGCGCACTTGAGCTCGCGCTTGCCGTCGGCCGCCTCTCGCGTGCCGAATTCGCAATAGTCGCGCAGTACGTCCCGCCGCCAGGTGTCGTACGGCGGTTTGTGCTCGAAGTTCCGATACATCGCGTCGACGCTGTCGAACACACGCTTGCGCCGCAGCGTGCGTTGATGCAGCTCCTGAGGACCCTGCAACGGGTTCGCCACGTCAACGATCACCGGCTCAGCCAGCACCGCTCGCGCAATCAGATCGGGACGCCTGCTCGCGACGGCGCCGATTGCAGTACCGCCCGCGGAGTGACCGACGGCACGCGCGCCCCTGATCTTCATCGAGGCCAAAAAACCCTCGAGGTCCGCCGCCGTTCGATCCCATCCGATCTCCTCGATCGCGGGACGCCCGCTGTCGCCGTGGCCGGCCTGGTCGTAGCTGTAAACGTGGCCGATCGCCGTCAATGCGTCCGCAATCGGGCGATAGATGCGGCCCAAAAGGCCGGTCGCGTGCAGAATCACGATCGGCGGGCCCTCGCCGCCCCAATCAAGATAGTGCAGCCTGATCCCGCCGACCGTTACGTCGCCGCCCCTGGTTTCGCTCCTGGAAATTGACATTGCACCGCGATAATAGGCGACCCGCAACGGCGAGAAAACCTCGATGGCAGAACGGCGCGCCGCTCATTGCGCGCAACCCCGCGTTGCGCGATGGCGGGCTTTCGGATTAGCTCACTTGGATGGGCCGGCTGGTTGTGCGTGGCAAGTATATCTGGGACGGAGCGGACAAGTTTTTCGCGCGCGGGGTTTCCTACGGACCCTTCGCGCCAAACTCGCGGGGCGAACGCTACCCGGAACCTGAGCGCGCCGCTGCGGATTTCGCTCTAATGCGCGAGCTGGGCGCCAACCTCGTGCGCACCTACGTGCCGCCGCCCCCGTGGATGTTCGACCTGGCGGCGAAGAACGGCCTCCGCCTGATGGTTGGAATGCCGTGGCCGTTTCACATGGCCTTTCTCGATTCGCCTCAGATGATGCGCGATATCCGCAACACGATTCGTGACGGTGTGCGCACGATGCGCCGGTTCGCGGACGTAATCTTCGCCTATAGCCTCGGCAACGAGGTTCGCTCCGATATCGTGCGCTGGCATGGACCGCGCGTGGTCAGCCGCTTCCTCAACGATCTCTTCGAACTCGGCAAGCAGGAAGACCCCGAAGGTCTCTTCACCTACTCCAACTATCCCTCGGCCGAGTACCTCGAGCTCAACTTCCTCGATTTCGTCAGCTTCAACGTCTACCTCCATCGCGATGCCGACTTCCGCCGCTACCTGACTCACCTGCTCGCTGCCACCTATGACCGTCCTCTCCTCCTGAGCGAAACCGGCATGGACACGATTCGCGAGGGCGAAGCGCACCAGGCCGAACTGCTCGCGTGGCAATCGCGCGCGGCCTTCGAACTCGGGCTCTCCGGCTTCATCGTCTTCGCCTTCACCGACGAATGGCACACCGGCGGCGCCGAAATCACCGATTGGAATTTCGGCCTGGTCACTCGCGATCGCAAGCCGAAGCCCGCGTTCAACGCAATGGCGCAGGTCTTTCGCGCTCCAATGCCGCCCGCGCTCAAGGACCTCCCACATGCCTCGGTCGTGGTTGCCGCCTACAATGCGGCGCCGACTCTCGCCGCCTGCCTCGAATCCTTACAGCGCCTCAACTACCCCAGCTACGAGATAATCCTCGCGGACGACGGCTCGACCGACGACACCGCCCGGATCGCCGCCGAGGCGGGCGTGCGCGTGCTCGCGCTGGCCCACCGCGGACTCGGCGCCGCGCGCAACGCCGGTATCGCCGCGGCCACCGGGCAAATCGTCGCCTTTATCGATTCAGACGCCGAGGCCGATCGCGACTGGCTCTATCACCTGGTCGAAACCCTCACCCGCGCCGGCGCGCCTGCCGCGGGCGGCCAGAATTTTCCGCCGTTCAATCATTCCGCGGTCGTCTCCGCGATCGCCGCGGCGCCGGGGGAACCGCGCGAGGTGCGCTTGGGCGCCGACCAACTCGAGCAGCTATGCGGATGCAGCATGGCGCTCGACAAGTCGAAGCTCGCAACCGACGAGGCCTTCGATCCCGCCTTCCAGACCGCGGGCGACGACGTCGATTTCTCCTGGAGCCTGCGCGATCGCGGCTCGCGGCTCGCCTATGCGCCCGCGGCTGTGGTGCTCCACGATCGCCGGTCGACGGTCCTCGCCTACCTCCGGCAGCAGGCCGGCTACGGGCGCGGCGAAGGATTGCTCTTCCGCAAATATCCCGAGCGCAGCGCGGTACGCGACGGACTTTACGCCGGCCCCGCCTCGCTCGGCGCGTGGTTTCGCACCGGCCCCCGCGTCTACTACGGCGCGTTCGGCCGCGGATTGTTCCAGACCGTATACCCCGGATCTCTCCTGCCCATGGCCGCGCAGATGCCGCTTACGTTTCAGTGGATCGCCTTGACGCTCATCCTCGTCGCCCTCAGCTTCTTCGATCGCCTCTACGCAGTCGTCGGATTGGCCGGCTTGGCCATCACGTTAATTTGCGGCGGCGCCGGAGCCGCCCGGGCGCCAGGTGATCGCGCCCACGGGATCGGGCGCCGCCTCCTGCTCGCCGCCCTGTGGATACTCGGTCCGCTGGTCAGAAGCTTCGAGCGCTGGCGCGTGATGTCCTCCTACGCGCCACTCACGGCAGATGCTCCCGCCTGGGCAGCCCCCGCGCTGAGGGGCGGTATCGCGCTCGTTCCGTCTAACGATAGTGCCGGGATACCTCCGCCCGAAAAGATGGTCGCTGCTATGCGCGCGGCGCTCTTGCGGCGCGGCCTGACCGTGGCCCGCGGCGACGGTTACGTCCCCTACGATCTCCAGATCATTCTGCCGCTGGGCCTGGTGCGCGTACCCATCCTGCTGCTCGAGCAGGGCTGGCAAACCTCGCTCGGATGGCACAGCAGTTTCATGGGATGGCGCTTCGCGGCGGCGAGCCTCGTCATCCTGGCCATCTTCGGCTTCGGCACGATCCCTTTCCGATTCGTGATCGCCGCCGTGGCGATCCTGTTTCCGGCCGCAATCACCTTCCTTCGAACCCGCCAAGTCGCGATCGTTATCGCGGCCGCGGCCGCCGAGGTCGCCGCGCAATTCGGCCTGAACCTGGAACCGTCTCAACCGGACGCACGCTGATGGGCACGTTCAGGCTCTATGGCGAAGTGTTCCGCCGGATGCGCCCGCATCTGGGATTTCTCGCCTTCGCGATCGGCGCCGTCGCCCTGACCAGCCTGATCGAGATTCTCAAGCCGTGGCCGCTGAAGCTGGTGATCGACAACGTCCTGCGCGGCGAGCCTCTGCACAGCGCATGGATCGGCCCGCTCACGCCCCAAGCCCTCCTCGCCGCTTCGTGCCTCGCGCTGGTCGTGATCTACGTAACGCTCGGGCTGCTCAGCGTTGCCAGCAACTACGTCACCATCTCGATCGGACAGCGGATGGTGAACGAGTTGCGCGCCCAGATGTTCGACCACCTGCAACGCCTTTCGCTCGCCTTCCATCGCCGCCGCGAGGTCGGCGACCTGATGGTGCGGATC
>DASPQS010000114.1:0-2048 GCA_035624865.1 Binataceae bacterium (SeqCode)
TGCCGAGGCCGTCGATTTGGGTCCTGAACTGCGGGAAGCGGTTGAGCAATGCCTCGCGCGCGCGCCAGTCGTACTTTTCGAGCCAATAGGAAGCGACCTCGCGCGCATAGGAGAGGGGCAATCCCTGCGTCCAGTCGTCAACGCATTCGCGCTCGGGCCATCGGGTGGCGCGCAGGCGGCGCTTTAAGTCTTCGAGTTGATCGTCGGGTACGGCAATCCTAAACGGTGTGATCTGATCGCTCATTGGCAGGTCTGCTCCACGAAGAAAGTCGCGGCAATAGTCAGAGTGACCGGGGGAATCCGCGCGTCGATTACAAGCGCGTTTATTAGACCATACGGCGCGATTCCCACAAGGTCTCGATTCGGTGGTGCCGGTGCCGGCGCGCTAACCGGACGCCGCCGGCTTATGTTAACGGTGGGAGCGGGCCGAAGGCGATGGTGAAATCGCCACGGCCACTTTGCGGGTAAAGGTTCAGCTCCGTATGGCTTCGTACAAGCGGATTTTCGAGGGCGTTCGGATTGTCGATGTGACCCAGTACCTCGCCGGACCGGTGGCGACCCGGCTTTTTGCCGATTTGGGCGCCGAAGTGATCAAGGTCGAACCGCCGCCGGGCGGCGAGGGCAGCCGCCGGCTGCACTTCAACGCCAACGACGGGCGCAAAGGCGCGCCCGGTGCGTACTTCGCGATGCACAATCGCGGCAAGAAATGCGTCTGTATCGACTTCAAGCGGCCCGAGGGCGCCGCGATCGTCAAGGATATCGCGAAGAGCGCCGACGTGTTTTTCGAGAACTACACGCCCGGCGTGCTGCGGCGCTACGGACTGGGTTACGATCAGATCGGCGCGGTAAATCCGAATATTGTGATGTGCTCGGTTTCGACTTACGGGCAAACCAGTCCCTACGCCGAGCGGATCGGCAACGACCTGGTCGCGCTGGCGGCGGCCGGGCTGCTGCACATGATGGGCGAGCCGGACGGCCATCCGATGTACCCGGCGTCGGCGATCGCCGACCATATGACGGCGGTGAACGCGTTCGGCGCGATTTCGGCCGCGCTGTTCCATCGCCAGCGCACGGGCGAGGGGCAGTATATCGATATCGCGCTGGCCGACTGCGTCTACAATTCGCACGACTGGCAACTCGCGGCGTACAGCGCGTCGAACGGCGAGATGGACCCGCAGCGCGGCGGCACGCAACGCACGGGCGCATTCCCCTACGGCGTGTTCAAGTCCAACAACGGCTATATCGGGATCGGCATTTTCACCGATCCGCAGTGGGAGGCGCTGCTCAAGCGGATGGGGCGCGCGGACCTGCTCGAGATTCCGGATATGAAGAGCGCGCAGGGGCGCGTGGCGAACCAGGAGATGCTGAAGAGCGTGATCGAGGAGTGGATCGCGACCTTTCCCGACGACGACGCGGTGATCCGGGTGATGGCGGACGAGATCAGGTTGCCGGCGGCGCGCCTGCTATCGGTGGGGCAATTCGCGCGCGACCCGATTCTGAGCCAGCGGATGGTCGAGAAGACGACGGCGCCGGACGGGCGCGAGATGCTGATGCTCAAATCGCCGCACAAATTCTCGAAGACCCCGCCCGAGATTCCGGGACCGGCCGAGATGCTGGGGGAGCATACCGGCGAGGTTTTGCGAACGGTCTGCGGTTATGCGGAAGACAGGATTCGGGCGCTGACCGAGCAGGGATTGATTATCGAGACTCATCCGGCGTGAACGGCGGGATGCTGCTGGGTCAGGCAATGGACTGCGCCGAGGCCCCAGACCAGATCGGTTGATGGAATCGCGACGACGCGGCGGCCGGGGAAAAGACGGGCCAGGGTGGCCTGCGCCTGCGCGTCGGCGGCGCATCCGAAGGACGGCATAATCACTCCGCCGTTGGCGATATAGAAATTCGCGTACGAGGCGGGAAGGCGGGTGTTGTCGTAGTGGAGCGCCGGCGGCATCGGAAGGGTCTCGATCGTGAACGGGCGTCCCGCAGGATCGCGCATCGCGCGCAGCCGCTCGAGATTGTCCTTAAGGGGAGCATAGTTGGGGTCGGCA
>DASPQS010000115.1:0-11879 GCA_035624865.1 Binataceae bacterium (SeqCode)
CCGAAACTGCGCTTCGCGCTGATCGAGTGCGGCATCGGCTGGGTGCCGTGGGCGCTCGACGCGATGGACGAGGCCTATCGCAAGCATCATCTGTGGGCGTTCCCAAAACTCAAGCAGATGCCCAGCGATTACTTCCGTCAGCATGGTGCGGCGTCGTTCCAAGAGGACTTGAGTGGGCTCAAGCTAGCTGAGCCTTTCAACCTGGTCGATAACTTCCTCTGGGCGAACGACTATCCGCACGCTGAAGGGACCTGGCCACATTCCGCCGAGGCGATCGAGCGCCAGATGGGTAACCTCAAGAACGAATCGCGCGCCAAGATCCTCGGCGATAATATGCTCAAGATGTTCCGTTTCGACCGCGCAAAGCTCCTGGCGCGCCGCTCACAGCCGCAATCGGCCGGTCAATAACCCTTGGCACGGTGACCTTACAACGCTGGCGTGGCGAGAACGGCCGCGCCGGCCTCGTCGTGTCTTAGCCAGCTACTCCAGTCTGAGTCCGGACCCTTGCGGGGCCCCACCGTGCTAGACGATTCGCTTTTGGCCGGGCTTGCGAGTTGCGATTTGTATAGCAAAAATGCTATTCAAGGTGGTCAGTGGAATGGGCGGTTGAGGTCCTGAATGACGCGGTCGAGGCGGAGTTGCTGGCTCTGCCCAAGGACATGCAGGCTCGCTTCCTGAGAATCTCGGAGTTGTTGGAGAGTTTCGGGCCACAGCGGGTGGGCCTCCCGCACGTGAGCCCGTCGGCGGAAAGCTTTGGGAAATGCGCTTGACCGGAAGGGAAGGGATCGGTCGGGCTATATATACTGCGGCGCCAGGCCGGAAGTTGGTCGTGCTTCATGCTTTCGTGGAAAAGACGCAAAAAACACCGCGCCGGGCGATCGAGTTGGCGCTGAGGCGCTTGAAGGAGATGGGTTAGTGGCGAAGCGTTTGCGAACCATCAAAGGGAAGATGCTCGCGGAGCGCGAGGTCCGCACGGCCTATGAGGCATTGGCCGAAGAATTCGATCTCGCACGCGAACTGATAGGCGCACGAGTTCGCGCAGGACTGACTCAGGCAGAGTTGGCGAAGCGAATGGGCACCACCCAATCGGTGATCGCGCGGCTGGAGAGTGGCGCGCAATTGCCCAGCGTAAACACTCTCTTGAAGTTCGCGAAAGCTACACATTCGCGCCCGGTCATCAAGCTCCTCGCCGCGTAAATGCCGCAACGGCCGGGTAAGGCGTTGCAGCGCGCTAGACGATTCGCTTTTGGCCGCGCTTGAAGCCGCCTTGCTGGCCGACGGGCGCCGACCCGGGCCCCGGCCCCGTCCGTCCGCGCTCACCCCTTCTATCCGGTCCGCCGCGCGCACCCGCCCCTTCCCGCCGTTCGTCCACCGGAACGATCTGGATCGAACGCAGAAAGCCGTCGCCCGCGGATCGCGTGGTGATCAGCGGGTCGTCTTTGAGCGCCAGATGGATAATGCGCCGGTCCCGCGGCGGCATCGGATCGAGCGTAACGGCGACGTGCTCGCGCTTGGCCTGCTCGCCCTTGGAGAGCGCCATCCGATGCAATTGCTGGCGGCGGCGCAGGCGGTAGGATTCGGTGTCGATCGAGATCGGCACCGCGTCCTTGATTTTGCGCGCCAGCGCCCGGTTGACCAGATACTCGAGCGCATCGAGGGTCTGGCCATGGCGTCCGATGAGCAGGCCCGAGCCGTCGCCCTTAACGTTAAGCTCGACGGTGTCGGGTTCAGAATCTTTTGCCAGTTCGATCTCGGCCTTTTCGCCCATCAGCTCGAGGATGCGGGCGAGAATCGTGGTCGCCTCTCGCGTTTGATCCTCGAGGTCGGCGATCGAACGCTGGATTTCCGGCCGCGCGGGGGGCGCTTCTTCTTCCTCTTCAGAAATCTCGGCCTCGGCGCGAAGGGGGGCCGGAGCGCGAAGAGGAGGCTCGGCGCGAACGGGAGCCTCGACCCGGACGGGCGGCACCGCTGGCCGCTCGGGAGCCGGTGCCGCCGGTCGTGCGGGAGCCGGCCTGGCAATCGGGGCGGCGGACGGTACGGGTCGGGTCGGTGTCGGCCGCACGGGTGGGGCTGGCGGCGGCGCCATTACCCTGCTTTGGGCGACCTCTGGCGCGCGCCGGGTCACGCGAACGCGCGCCTGGCGCGCTCCAAGGCCCAGCACTCCCGATCGGGGCGTGCTCAGGACCTCGATCGTTACGTCGTCTTCCTGGGCGCCAAGCTGTTCGAGCGCATTGCTGATCGCGGCCTCGACGGTCGCTGCGGTTACTTCGATTGAATCATTGGAGCTCATGTTGCTGGGCTATACTGTTTGAACTCGCGATTGAGGATGAATTGCTGGGCAACGCCCAGAACGTTCGACGAAAAATAGTAAAGCGAAAGGCCGGCCGGCAGGTTCAGGAAGATCAGGCTGAACACGACCGGCATGTACATCATCATTTTCTGCTGGCTGGGGTCCGGGTTGCGCGGCGACATCCACTGCTGCGCGAGCGCCGTGAGCGTCATCAGCAGCACCAGCACCGGGATTCCGTGCAGGTCGGTGAAGGGAATCGCCGGCATCCCCGCTATCGGCAGGCAATCCGGCGCCGAAAGGTCCTTGATCCATCCGATAAAGGGGGCCTGCCTGAGATCGATCGCGTTGAGCAACGCATAATAAAGCCCGAAGAAGACGGGTAGTTGAATCACCATCGGCAGGCATCCGCCCATCGGATTGACATGATTGCGCTTGTAGAGGTCGACCATTTCACGATTGAGCCGCTCCTGGTCGCCCTTGAACTTCTCGCGAATTTTCTCCACCTGCGGTTGCAGCCGCTGCATCTTCATCATCGATCGCTGGCCCTTGATCGACATGGGCAGGACCAGCAACCGAACCACCACCGTGAGCAGGATGATAGCAACCCCATAGTTGGGCGCAATCCGGTAAAACACCTTGAGCGCGCGCAGGAACGGCAGCGCTATCACTCCCCACAGCCCGAAGTCGATCGCCTTGCTCAGGGCGGGGTCCACGGCCTCGAGCACGTCCAGTTCCTTGGGTCCCATGTAGACCCGGCTGGCCACGCTCGCCGATTTGTCAAACGAAATTACCGCGTCCGCCTCGTCGCCCGCATAGGTCATCGTCAGCGTGCCGTCGACGGGCTTCTGAGGCATGAAGGCCGCAAAGAAATAACGATCGCCAAAGCCGGCGAACGTAATCGGACCGCTGACCGGCTGAATTCCCTTGGTCAGCGTCTTTTCGGCCTCGCTGATCACCTTGCCCTTGACGTCCGCCTGCAAGGTCGGAAAATCGCGGAAACCCGCCAGCGCCTTGAGCGGCTGGCTCATGCTCAAGCCAATCCCGTCGGGCGCCGCGCCGCTTTCCGCCGAGGCATTCGCTTTCAGGTCGAAGACATAGCTCGAATCGCTGAAGCTGAAGGTCTTTTCGAGCCTGAGTCCGTCGGCGGTCGTGGCGATGAAGGTCACCGCTGCGGGACTCTGCGGGGTGACCGTGATTTGATCGGGGCCCTCGACGGCGTAATCCAAACCGCTGTCGTCGACCCGAACTCCCGCGCGTGTCACCAGCATCCCCATCGGCAGACGCTCGCCGCGCCGCACCATTTCGTAGTAGGGGCTGTCCGGCGCGTCGCTCTCTCGGTATTTCTTGAGCCGGAAGCTCACCAGGCGCGCCCCCTGGCTGCTCAACACCGCTTCATAAAAGTTCGTTTCAACCTTGATTAAGCGGGCAGGAGCGCCCGCGCTCGCGGCCTGGGCGGCGGACGGCGCCTTTTGGCCGGCGGAGGTTGCGGCAGGAGCGGCGGCCTCGCTCGCTCCGGGGGTTTCCGCGCCCGGCGTCGCGACGGCGCTCGCAGTTGCGCCGCCTTTGCCCTGGTTCTGCCCGCGCTGCGGGTAGCGCCATTGCAGCAGTTGTGAATAGAGGATGATGATCCCGAGGGAAACTACGAACGCGAGTAGAAGCCGCGGATTATCCAAAACTATTCCTCACCGATCACGCCGTGCGGGCGCCGTCGTCCTTCCGCTGATGACGCACCGGGTCATAACCCCAGCCTCCCGCCGGCCGGCAGCGCACCACCCGGCGCAGGGCCATCCAGCCGCCGCGCATCGGTCCGTACTCCGCGATTGCCTCGCGCGCATAGGCCGAGCACGACGGTTCGAAGCGGCACGCCGGTCCGAGGTTTGCGAGCATCAGCGGCGAAACGATTGCGCGGTAGACATCGATTATTGCGACCACGATCCGGCCGGCGATCATGCCGCCAGCGGCCTGGAATGACTTGATCGAGACACCCATGGTCTTTCGTGCCTTAAAGCCGCCGCCGCAGATTAAGCGTGGCGGCCGTCAATTCTTCCAGAATAGCATGGGTTTCGAGTCGAGCCGCCCCCGTTCGCGCAATCACGAGGAGGTCGCTTCCATCCGGGATGGCCGATCTCAGCTTCGTCCGGAAACATTCACGCACCCGTCGCTTTATCCGGTTGCGCATCACGGCGCCGCCGATTCGGCGTGACACCGTAATGCCAAGCCGGGGCGAACGGGTCTCCTCGGTCCGCATCATATAGACGGCGAAATGCGCGGTCTGGAAGCGAGACCCGGCTCGTTGCACGCGCAGGAACTCGACGCGCCGACGCAACCGATCGCTTGCCTTGAAGCCAAGCGGCGCCGCCCGTCCCGCTAGCCGGGCTGCTTGGACGGAATTGATATCGCGAGCCGTTTTCGGCCCTTCGCCCGGCGCCGCCTGAGCACGTTGCGCCCGGCGGGCGTCGCCATGCGCGCGAGAAAACCGTGCGTCCGTTTGCGTCGTCGATTGCTGGGTTGATAAGTCCTTTTCATCGGTCCCGGCCAACTTAAGCAATTTGAGGCTGACTTCGTGCCAGTCAGCTAATTTTGTTCCAAGCGCTTGCCGCCGATGCGAAGCCGGCGGTCCGAATCCACCATCGAACCATACGACGCCCGCGCGGGCAAGCGGGATCGAAAAATTCCTGCATTTTCAGGCCCATTTTTCCCGATGAGAGGCCTCTCCTTAATCGCGCGGCATGATGGTACCCTCAACCCCTTGATGTATCCGACCGATACAATCGTCGCTTCGGCCACTCCGGCCGGCCAGGGCGCCGTCGCGATCGTTCGTCTCTCCGGCCCTCGCGCCTTCGAAATAGCCCGCACCTTGTGGCATCCACTGCGGCAGGGCTCTTCCGAACCGGCCGAACGCAGCGTCGAAGGATGGCGGCTTCGTCTCGGCGAGATTCGCGATCCCCAAGGCGGATTTACGCTTGATCGAGCGCTGTGCGTTTTGATGCCGGGGCCGCGCAGCCTCACGGGCGAGGACGTCGCCGAGCTTCATTGCCACGGCGGTGTTTACCTGGTTCGCCGGATTATCGCCCTTGCAACGGCAGCCGGGGCCCGTATGGCGGAGCCTGGAGAATTCAGCCGCCGCGCCTTCCTCAACGGCCGCATCGGGCTCACCGAAGCCGAAGCCGTGGCCGACCTTATAAGCGCGCGCAGCGAAAACGCCCTTAAGCAGGCGATTGCACATCTGGATGGCGCCCTCGCCCAGCGAGTTAACGGATTGCGCAAACAGGTCATAGCGATCCGCGCTCATCTTGAGGCAGAAATCGACTTCGGCGACGAGGATCTCCGTCTGCCTTCGCGCAAGGAGCTTGCCTGCGACCTCACGCGGTTGCTCGACGATGTCACGCTCCTGCACGACAGTTTTGCGCGCGGGCGGATCGCGCGCGAGGGGGCCCGTGCGGCGATCGTCGGCAAGCCCAACGCCGGCAAGTCGAGCGTGCTGAATCTGCTGCTGGGGTCAGACCGTGCGATCGTCACACCGATAGCCGGCACCACCCGCGACGTGATCGAGGAGTCGATTCAGGTCGGACCGTGGCCGCTGGTAATTCAGGACACCGCCGGAATTCGCGACGGGCGCGACGAGGTTGAGCGCATCGGAATCGAGCGCACGCGCCGTCACGCCGCCGCAGCTGACCTGATCATCGCCGTCTTCGATTCGTCCCTTGCGTTCGAGCCCGAGGACGCCTCCGTGATGGATCTTTGCGCGGGCCGCCCCGGCGTGGCGCTGCTCAACAAGCGCGACCTGCCGCAACGGCTCGCGGCCGATGAATTGCTAAAACGCCGTTTGTCTCTTGACGTAGTGGATTTTTCCGCATTGACCGCCGACGGACTGCCGGAACTGCGCGAGCGGCTCGAACGCAAGGTCGAGGCGATCGCGGGCACGAGCCAGGGCGACGGTGTCGCCATCTCGCGCGAACGCCATCGCGCGGCCCTGGCTTGCGCGCGCGACGCGCTCGAGGCGGCTCGGGGCAACGTCGCCGCGATGCCGCCGGAGATCGTTGCGGTCGACGTCGGCTTTGCAGCCGAGGCGCTGGGCGCGATCACCGGCGAAGTTTCGACCGAAGACGTTCTGGACGCGATCTTCAGGGAGTTTTGTATCGGCAAGTAAGATTGGCGCCAATTTGTGTTTAAAGAGGAAGCATAAAAGAGGGCCATCGATGGGAACCGCGAGCGGATTCGACACTGAGGCACTCGCCCGGTTGCGGGCGCAGCGCCTATGGTCGGTGTTCTGGGTGGTTGGTTACGTGCCCTTGGGCTTCGCGCTGTTCTACGGCGGCGCGCCGCCGGTTTATGGCACGTCGATAATGCTGGCATGGCTGGCAGTGGGCTTGTGGTCGCTGTTTCGGCTGCGGCTGCTCGACTGTCCGCGCTGCGGACTGCTCTTTTACGCGGCAAGCACGTGGGGCTCGACCAACTTGAGCATGCCGTTCGCCGGGCACTGCATGCATTGCGGGTTCGACCTCGACAGCAGCGATATGGAGCCTATTTTGTAGTCGAATAATACCGTCTGTAGCAAAAGGTATCCCGGCGCCGGCGAAGCCTTGGGCCCCTCCGCTTTGCGCGCGGCCGCCGGCGCGCAATAATCTGACGGAATGATCTACGACGTAATTGTGGTCGGGGCCGGCCATGCCGGGATCGAAGCCGCGCTCGCCGCGGCCCGGATGGGCGTGCGCACGCTGATGCTCACGCTCAATCTCGATCATATCGGCCAGATGTCGTGCAACCCGGCTATCGGCGGAATCGGCAAGGGCCATCTGGTGCGAGAGATCGACGCGCTCGGCGGCGAGATGGGACTAGCGATCGACGAGACCGGAATCCAGTTCCGCTTCCTCAACACGCGCAAGGGTCCCGCCGTCCGCGCCCGCCGCGCCCAGGCCGACAAGGCGGCTTATCGCGCGCGGATGAAGCGCGTGCTCGAGACCACCGCAAATCTGAGCGTGCGCCAGGCCAGCGTCGAACGGCTGGTGGTCGACGGCGATGCGGTGCGCGCCGTCGAGTCGCAGATCGGCGAGGTCTTCGAGGCGCGGTCCGTAATCCTGACCACCGGCACTTTTCTCAAGGGCCTCGTGCATATCGGGCCGCGCAATTATAACGCCGGCCGCGCCGGCGACTTCGCCGCGATGGGTTTGAGCGACAATCTGGCGACGCTCGGCTTTCGCATCGGCCGCCTCAAGACCGGCACTTGTCCGCGGCTCGACGGTCGTACAATCGATTATTCCGCACTGGAGCCGCAGCCCGGAGACGAACCGCCGCCGCCATTTTCCTTTCGCACCGGCAGGATCGCGCAGGAGCAGATTCCCTGCCATCTGACGTGGACCAACGCAGCGACTCACGAGATTATCCGCGGCGCGATCGATCGTTCGCCGATGTACTCCGGCGCGATCAAGAGCCGCGGGCCGCGCTACTGCCCTTCGGTCGAGGACAAGGTGATGCGCTTTCGGGACAAGGAGCGCCATCAGATCTTTCTCGAGCCCGAGGGACGCGACACGGTCGAGGTCTACCCAAACGGGCTTTCCACCAGCCTGCCGCTCGACGTTCAGGTCGCGATGGTCCGTTCGATCAAGGGGCTCGAGCGCGCCGAAATTATGCGTCCCGGCTATGCGATCGAGTACGACTTCTCCGATCCGACGCAGCTTTATCCAACGCTCGAGACGCGGCTGGTAAAGGGGCTGTTCTTTGCGGGCCAGATCAACGGCACGACTGGATACGAGGAGGCCGGAGCGCAGGGCCTGATTGCCGGGATAAATGCGGCGCTCGAGGTTCGCGGCGAGGACCAACTCGAGTTGCGCCGCGACCAGGCCTATATCGGCGTGATGATCGACGACCTGGTCACGCGCGGAATCGGCGGGGAACCCTACCGGATGTTCACTTCGCGCGCGGAGTATCGCCTGCTGCTGCGCGAGGATAACGCCGATCGGCGGCTTTCGCCGATTAGCGAGCGTATCGGGCTGCTCACGGCGGGTGCGGCCGAGCGAGTGCGCCGCAAGAGCGAGAATGTTGCGGCGGAAATCGCGCGCCTGCGCGCCGCGCTGGTGCCGATGAGTGATGAGGTCAACCGACTTTTGCTGGAGGCGGGTTCGAGTCCGATCAAGGAGCCGGTGCGGGCTTTCGAGATCCTTCGGCGCCCGGAGATCACCTACGCCGACGTGCTGCTGCTGGCGCGGCTGGAAGCGGTGCTCGACTTCGACCAGGCGGCGGAGCTCGAGACCGAAGTCAAATACGATGGATACGTTCGGCGGCAGAACGAGTCGGTCGAGCGCTTTCGCCGGCTCGAGGATACCGCGATTCCCAACTGGGTGGACTTCGGCAAGGTGCCCGGACTTTCGACCGAGGTGCGCGAGCGGCTGAGCATCGTGCGGCCGGGGTCGCTCGGGCAGGCGGCGCGGATGCCGGGAATCACGCCCGCGGCGGTTTCGCTAATCGCGGTCCATATACGGGCCGGCTTTTCCCGGATTGACGCGTCCTCGGACTGAAGCCGCGTGGCGGAATGTTTCACGTGAAACATTTCACCCTGCCAGCAAAACCTGACCTGTAGTAAAGTTGCCGTGAAACCTTGTGGAGCCCCTGACGAGCCGCGCGCGATTGGGCGCGCGGTTCGCGAACTGGTCGAGAAGCGCCTCGCGGAGTATCGGTTCGTCCCGCCGGATGCGCGGTTGGGCGAGAGGATCGAGAAGTTCGCCGCCGCGATCGCGTTGTGGGGGGCGCGGATGAACCTGACCGCGCGTCCGGGGGACGCTTCCGAGATAGCCTTTCATATCGTCGACAGCCTGATGCCGCTGGTGATTGGCCAGCGGGGGGAGGCCCCGATAATCGGCGAGGCGTTCGCGCAGGGGCGGCGGGTGCTCGACCTGGGGGCGGGGGCGGGGTTTCCGGGGCTGGTGCTGGCCGCCGCTGCGCCGGCGGATTTCGTCCTGGCCGAGGCGCGGCGCAAGCGTGCGAGCTTCCTTACGGTGACGGCGGGCGAGATGGGGCTGCGCAACGTTGCGGTCGAGGCGGTCCGGGGCGATAGCGCGAAATTCGCCGCGTCCTTCGACACCGTGATTGCCCGCGCGCTCGGGCGGCCGGCGGAATTCTATCGGATGGCGGCGGCGGCGCTAAAGGCAGAAGGCGTGGCGATACTGTTCGCGAATCCGGGCCAGCGGCTCGAGCTCGAGGCGGCACGGGCGTGCGGGATGAGCGAGTGCGAGCGCCGGGAATATGCGCTGGGGCGCGCCGGGCGCGAGGTCAAGCGGATTTTGGCGGTCTGGCGCAGGAACTGACGGGGCGCAAGCGGGCGGAGGCTCGGGAGCGTCCGGCGCCGCCGTTCTCTCCGGTCAGGATGGCGCCGAGGAGAGATCCCTTGCTGCGCGCGGGATAACTCGCGGGCGAAAATCGCTGCAAGGGGTACCCGGATCGAGTTATCCACCGAGTTATCCACCGGCGCTGGTGGAGAAAAAATCTCATAAAAGTCAAATTATTGTGGATTTCTACGCTTGGGGATTTTGATTTTATTTTTTAGACGTGGTTATATTGTTCACCGGCGCGCCGATGTTTCACGTGAAACATGTTTTCCAGCGGCGCGCCTCCGGGCTCGGTCCATCGCAAGGACAGGAATGTTTCACGTGAAACATTCCGAGACCGCGTGAAACCTCCCGATTCGCGCGCTGGGCAGTGGGGTTGTTGTGGGGCGGCTCGTCGTAATAGCAAATCAAAAAGGCGGAGTAGGCAAGACCACCACCGCGATCAACCTGACGATCGCAATTGCCTCTCCCGGTCGCAAAATCCTCCTGGTTGACCTCGATCCGCAGGGCAACGCTTCCTCCGGCCTGATGCCGCCTGCGCAGATCGCGGAAGCGAAGGCATCCGGCAAGACAATCTACGAAGCGCTGGTCGGGCGAATCGGTATCAGGGAAGCTATCGCGCAAGTGCGCGACAACGTCTTTCTCGCGCCGTCGGGTCCCGACCTGGTCGGGGCCGAGATCGAGATGGCGACGATGGAGGGGCGCGAGCGGCGGCTCAAGGATCTGCTTGCGCCGATTCGCGACGAGTACGCGTTTATCCTGGCCGACACGCCGCCATCGCTCGGGCTGCTGACGCTCAACGCGATGGTGGCGGCGGATTCGGTGATGGTGCCGATGCAGTGCGAGTACTACGCGCTCGAAGGCCTGTCGGCGCTCCTCAGCACGGTGACGCGCGTGCGCCGGGTGCTGAATCCGGACCTGCAAATCGACGGGCTGGTGCTGACGATGTTCGACCAGCGCAACAAGCTCAGCCATGAGATAGCGCGCGAGGTCAACAAGCATTTCCCGGACAAGGTCTACCAGAACGTAATCCCGCGCAATGTGCGGCTGTCGGAAAGCCCGAGCCATGGGCTCTCCGTAATCGAATACGATATCAAGTCGGCCGGTGCGGAGGCGTATCGCCTGCTGGCGGTCGAAATGTTGCGGCGCACGCTGGGCGAGGCTGCCGCGATGGAGGCGACGTCACAGGAAGGCGCGCTGCAAGGCGTGGAGATCGCGGAGGAGCAGCCGGGGCGCCGGATGTGGAGCTTAAGGGCGCTGTTTGCGCGTGAAGGCGAGCGAGGGAGGAGAGGGGGATGACACGGAGAGCCCTGGGACGCGGACTCGACGCATTAATCGAGAGTACCGAACCCGTACCAGTCAACGGCCACGAGGCCGAGAGCAACGGTCATACGGCGGCGGGCGTTTCGAACGGCGGCCCGTCGATTACGATGGTGGCGCCGGACAAGATCGTGCCGAGCCCGTTTCAGCCGCGGCGCTATTTCGATCCGGTCAAGCTCGAGGAGCTGATCAACGCGATCAAGAGCCAGGGGGTCATCGAGCCGCTGATCGTGCGGCCGATTGCGGGCCGCAACGGCGCGGCGGCCTATGAACTGATCGCGGGAGAGCGGCGGCTGCGGGCGTCGCGCGACGCGGGACTGGCGGCGGTGCCGGTGATCGTGCGCGATCTCGACGATCGGGCGGCGCTGGAGATGTCGCTGGTCGAGAACCTTCTGCGCGAGGACCTGAACGCGATCGAAGAGGGGCGCGCGTTTATCCGGCTCTCGAAGGAATTCAACCTGACGCACGAGGAGATCGCCGACCGGATCGGGAAGAGCCGTCCCTATGTGACGAACATGATCCGGTTGATGGAGCTGCCGCTGCCTGTGATCGACATGATCAGCCGCGGCGAGCTGACGGGCGGGCAGGTGCGGCCGCTGCTGACGATGGGTTCGCCCGAGGCGCAGGTGGCGGCGGCGCGCAGTATCGTTGAGGGGAAGATTTCGGCTCGCGGCGCGGAAGAGATGAGCGCGGTGGTGCGCGAGGTGCGCATAGGAGAGCGGGCGAAATCGGTGGCGGATGCGAATCTGAGCGCGCTCGAGGAATCGTTGCAGCGCGCGCTTACACGCAAAGTGAGGATTGTACGGCAGCGCGGCAAGAAGCCGGGCCGTGTGGAGTTGGAGTATTACGACGAAGAGGATCTGAACGGGCTGGCGGAGAGGTTGTTGGGAGGAGGACGAGGTAGCGCCGCTCGCGACTAGAGGGTCCGTGAACCAAACAGAACGCTG
>DASPQS010000116.1:0-6267 GCA_035624865.1 Binataceae bacterium (SeqCode)
TGCGGCTCGACCGACTCGAGACTTACTCGGCCGCTGAACTCGGGAGGGCTTTTAGCGAGGAACGCCGCAAGAAAAAATAACGTCTAGCGCTCACAACGATCGATACCACTGGGCAATTGCCGCACCGATTTCGTGGGGCGAATCCTCCTGCACAAAGTGCAGTCCCTTGACCGTCACTTCACGCTGGTTGGGCCACTTGCGGCACAGCTCGCGCTGGCGGCCTATCAAAATGGTTCCGGGGTCCGCGTTGACGAACAATTTGGGCGGCGCCGCGCTGGTGCCCAGCCATCGCGCGTACTCTTGGACGATCGCCGTCACGTCGGCGGGTTCACCGTCAATAGGGATCTGCCGCGGCCACGTCAGGGTCGGAAGGCGCGATTCGCCGGCGTCCAGATACGGCTTGCGATAGGCTGTCATCTCTTCGTCGCCGAGCTTTCGCATCACGCTTGCCGGCAGGATTCGTTCCACGAAGAGGTTTTTCTGCAGCACCATTTCTTCGCCCGCCGGACTGCGCAGCGCCTGGAAGATGTTGCGCGCCGCAGCCGGCCAATCGTTCCACGTAAGCGGCGCCACGATCGCCTCCATGTAGGCGATCCCTTTGACGGCCGCCTGGTTGCGATAGGCCCAGTGGAAGCCGAGCGCCGAACCCCAGTCATGCACCACCAGCGTCACGCGCTGGGTGAGTCCGAGCCCCGCAAACCACGCGTCGAGGTACCGCGCATGGTCGGCGAAGCGATACGAGCCGTCCGGTGCCTTACCCGAATCGCCCATCCCAATCAGGTCGGGCGCGAGACAACGGCCTAGGCCCGAAAGATGGGGAATGACATTGCGCCAAAGATAGGACGAGGTCGGATTACCGTGCAGGAAGACTATCGCGTCGCCCGCACCGGTATCGACGTAGGTCATCTCGGTGCCGAGCACGGGCAGACGCTTACGCGGATAGGGATCCGCGGCTGAAATCGACGCTTCGCTCATTGTCCTCTCGCTCCTTGCAATGCTTCCGAGTGCATACGACCTAGTGCAGAGCGGCGCAAGCGCCGGCGTCCTTGCTCCTGAGCGAGGAACGGGAGCAGAATTGCCGCGTCTAAGATTCGTTTTTCCGAAGGAGCCACTTCCATGGCGGAGCGCAGGCGCAAGTTCTACGGCTGGGGTTATGAAGACCAGGGACCGAGCCGCGATCAGCAACAACGGATGGCCGAGCGTATCGCCGCGCGCTTCGGCATGTCCGCGTTGAGCCTAGTGCCGCCCCCGACCGAGAGCGAATTGAACTTGCGCGCCCCGCGCGTGAAGCCACCCGAAACGCTCGCCTCGATCTGTTCGACCAGCACCTATGAGCGTGCCGCGCGCAGTTACGGGCGCGGTTTTCGCGATATTGTGCGCGCGTTTCGCCGCGATTATCCCAACCCGTTCGACTTTGTCGCCTTTCCGCGCGACGAGCAGGACCTAATTCGAATTCTCGATTGGTGCCACGAACAGAAGGTCGCCGTCTCTCCGTACGGTGGAGGTTCGAGCGTGGTCGGCGGCGTCGAGCCGCCCACCGGCGGCGATTATCGCGGCGCCGTTTCAATCGACATGGGAAATCTCAATCGGGTACTCGAAATCGACCGGACCTCGCGGGCTGCGCGTATTCAGGCCGGCGTGCTCGGCCCCGCCCTCGAGGACCAGCTCCGCCCGCACAAACTGACCCTGCGTCATTTTCCACAATCGTTCGAGTTCTCATCACTTGGTGGATGGATCGCGACGCGTTCGGGTGGCCATTTTGCGACCCTCTACACGCACATCGACGATTTTGTCGAGTCACTACGCGTAGTGACTCCCACCGGCGTGGTCGAGACGCGCCGCCTGCCCGGGTCCGGTGCCGGTCCGAGCCCGGACCGGATGTTCATCGGGTCCGAAGGCACGCTCGGCATTATCACCGAGGCGTGGATGCGTCTGCAGGATCGGCCGACGTATCGCGCGGGTGTGTCGGTCGCGTTTCCTGACTTCGTCACCGGCTCCCGAGCCGTGCGTGCAATCTCCCAAGCCGGTCTTTATCCCGCGAACTGCCGCCTGCTCGATCCGGGCGAGGCCGCCAACGCGGGCGCCAATCAAGGAGACGCAGCGGTGCTCGTGCTGGCCTACGAGTCAGCCGACCATCCGCTGGATCCATGGATGAAGCGGACGCTCGAATGCTGCGCCGACTTCGGAGGCAGGTTCGACGCCGAGGCGGCTAAAACCCGCTCCGCCGCCGAGGGCACCCGCGAGGGCGAGGCCGGCGCCTGGCGCAACGCCTTCCTCAACGCTCCGTACTTGATGGACGTGCTGGTATCCATGGGGATTGTGAGTGACACCTTCGAGACTTCGATTACCTGGGATCGCTTCGAAGACTTCCACAATCACGTGATGGAAGCGGCGCGCGACGCGGTTACCCGCATCTGCGGCAAGGGCGACGTAAGGGTCCGCTTCACCCATGCCTATCCCGATGGACCGGCACCCTATTACACCGTGATGGCGCCGGGTCGCCGCGGCTCTGAGATGGAGCAATGGGACGAGATCAAGGCGGCGGTCTCCGACGAGTTAATCCGTCTGGGCGGGACGATTACGCACCATCACGCGGTCGGCCGTTACCATCGTCCGTGGTATGACCGCCAGCGTCCAGACGGTTTCGCTCGAGCGCTCAAGGCGGCCAAGCGCGCCCTTGATCCGAACGCAATCCTCAATCCGGGAGTTCTGGTCGATCCGTGATCTATTCGTCGAGACCCAATTGCTTGCGCGCCGCTTCGCTGATCCGCGCCGGGGTCCAGGGCGGCTCCCAAACAATTTCGACGTTCGCGCGCGCGCAGTCTGGAAGCCCGAGCAGCTTGTCTTCGATTTCCGTCGCGATCATTGCGCCCATCGAACATCCGGGCGCCGTTAGCGTCATCTGGATGACGACTGCCTCGCCATCGATAACTACGCCATAGACCAGGCCGAGATCGACGATATTGACCGGAATCTCCGGGTCGTAACATTCGCGCAGGACTTCGTAGATTTCGTCTTCCGTGATCATGGTGAAACCAAAGACAAGCGCCGCTGGTGAATTTCTTCCTGTGCGTCGGCTCTAGTATATAGGTGTATGGCGGATGCCGGAAGCGGGTGCACTCTCGAATGTCCCCGCGAATCCGGTCCCGGAGGTCCCATGCCCGACAAGGAAGAACTTTACGACGAAGCGGTCGATCTTTACGCCGACGATAAATACGACGAAGCGATCGAGCTCTACCAGAAGGCGCTGGAGATCGATCCCGGTTACACCGATGCGGTCCACGGCCTTTCGATGTGCTACCAGGCCAAGGGAGACCTCGACTCCGCGATCGAACTTACCAAACGTTACATCGAGCAGGCGCCCGAAGATATTCTTGCCTTCACCAACCTCAGCATGTTCTACCAGCGAAAAGGCATGATAAAGGAAGCCGAAACCGCCGGCGCAGAGGCGCGCCGACTCGACTGGAAACGCCAACTGCGCGAAAGCAAGAACAAGAATCCGAACGGTTAGCCCCGGTCGCGTTCAAATCTGCCCATCCAGAACGGAGCCATATCACATGAAACTCAAAGACAAAGTCGTGCTGATCACCGGCGGTGGCTCCGGTCTCGGCCGCGAAACCGGGCTGCTGTTCGCCAGTGAAGGCGCCAAGGTCGGGGTCAACGATGTGCGGCCCGAGGCTGCTCAAAACGTCACGACCGAAATCGAGCGTGCAGGCGGAATCGCGCGGCCGTTCGTTGCAGACGTTTCCAGCAGCGCGGCCGTAAGAAAGATGTTCGCCGATTTCCTCGCCGCCTTCGGTACTATCGACGTCCTCGTCAACAACGCCGGGATTGGGCGCACGCGCGAGGGCAACGAAAACATCCTGCTCACCACCGTCGACCTTACCGACGATGACTGGCATAAGATGCTCGCGACCCATCTCGACGCCACTTTCTACTGCACGCGCGAAGCGCTCAAGGTGATGATCCCGAAAAGGTCGGGCCGTATCATCAATATCGGGTCGATTGCCGGTACCGCGGGCCTCCCGTTCGTGTCGAATTACTGTGCCGCCAAGGGCGGGATAATTTCGTTCACCAAGTCGGTGGCACTCGAGGTCGTCAAGCACGGAATTCTTGTCAATGCGATAGCCCCGGGGTTTATCGAAACGCCGATGACCGCGATTATGCCGCCCGAATCACGCCAGTGGGTGATCCAGAACACTCCAGCGGGCCGCTTTGGCCAGCCCAGGGATATCGCAGCCGCGGCGCTCTACCTTGCCTCCGACGACTCCAGCTTCATGGTCGGACAGGTAGTCAGCCCCAATGGCGGCTGGACCACGGCCTAGATGCCGGCGACGTCAAGGGAAGGAGAATCTGCCATGCGCACTGTCTTCGCGTTGTTCAACTTCAAGAGTTCCGACCTTGCGGCGGAGGAACGGAATTACATCGAGCACCATGTACAGCTGGCCAGGCAACTGCCTGGCCTTCGTCAATACCTCACCGGCCGCCTGCGCAGCCCCGCGGGTCAGCAGCCGCCGTACTATCGCGCCGCGACGCTCAGCTTCGACAGCAATGAGGCGAAACGCACCGCGATGCGCGATTCGCCGGTCGCCAAGCCGCTGGCCGCCGACGGCGACGCCCACATGTCCGGTACGCGATGGCTCGAACTGGAGTCCGAGATAATTGTGCCGTTCGCGACGAAACAGCCGGGCAAGGGTTATTTCATGATGGCGGCGGAGTTCGACCTGAAACTGGAAGGCCTCGATCTCGCAGCGGCGGAAAAACGCTACCTCGATCATCATACCCACCTGGCGCGCTGTTTGCCCGGTCTCCGTCACTACCTGATCGGAAGGTTGATGCCGGTTGCCGGGGCACAGCCAGAGCGCCTGCGCATGGCGTTGCTGGTATTCGACGATGCGGAGGGATTGAGGGCGGCTTACCGTTCGCCCGTCGGCCGTGAACTCGCAAAAGACGAGGAGGCGACGATTACCAATGCCCGTGTCTATCGAATCGATGCGACCGTACAAATCTGAATGCATCTGGAGCGTTGCGCCGGATTTCTCGTCCCCCTCTTCTCGTTACGCACGGCCGATGACCTCGGACGCGGCGAGATCGGCGGGCTTGTCCCAATGGCCGATCTTGCGCTCAGGATCGGGCATCGATTCATCCAGCTCCTCCCGATCGACGAGACCGCATTCAACGAAACCAGCCCATACACTGCGCTGAGCGTTCTCGCGATCGATCCGATGTACATCTCCGCGCGATCTCTGTCCGGGGTCGAGCCGGCGATGTTCGCGGCAGCGCGCAAAAAAGCCTACGGCGCCAGGGTCAACTATGCACGGCTCGGCGCGGCCAAGCGCGGCCTGCTTGAACGCGCGTATCATTTTTTCTCCGTGAATGGAGACTCGGCCGCGCGCACCGCTTTCGAGGAATTCGTCGCGAACAATGCATGGGTCCGCGACTACGCGCTCTTTCGGGCGCTCAAAGAAAAGTTCCGATGGCGCGGCTGGGAAACCTGGCCCGAAGGACTCAAACGACACGACCCCGCAGCGCTCACTACCGCGGGTCGCGAGTTGGCAGGCCCGATCGCGAAGTATGCATGGTTTCAACATAAGGCACATCAGCAATGGCTCGACATGCGTGCGCAATTAGCCGAACGCGGGGTGATGGTTGGCGGTGACCTCGCCTTTTCGCCCGGGCGCGAGAGCGTGGAAGTGTGGGCGAACCAGGAGTTCTTCGATCTCGAGCGTTCGGTCGGGGCGCCGCCCGACGCCTTCTCCGAGACCGGACAGCGTTGGGGCTTGCCGATGCCAAACTGGCAGAGTATGCGCTCGAGCGGGTTTAATTTTCTTCGCACGCGGGTCCGCCGCGCCCGAGAACTGTACGATGCGTTGCGGATCGATCACGTCGTCGGGCTCTTCCGGACTTATGGCTACCCCGTTGAGAAGGAACACGATGGTGCGTTCGACCCCTCATTGGAGGTTGATCAACAGGCTCAGGGTGAGGAGATCCTTAAAGTAATTCTTGAAGAAGCGGGCCGAACGGAAATTATTGCCGAGGACCTCGGCGTGATTCCGCCCTTCGTCCGTGCGACTCTGGCCCGGCTCGCGATCCCGGGCTACAAGGTCTTCCGCTGGGAGAAAGAAGGGTGGGGCACGCCCCACGAGCGTTTCCTAAATCCCGCAGGTTATCCCGAGGTCTCGCTGGCGACCACCGGCACGCATGATACCGAAACCCTCGTACAATGGTGGCGCGATATAAGTGCAGAAGAACGGGCGCGTCTGGCTC
>DASPQS010000117.1:0-26298 GCA_035624865.1 Binataceae bacterium (SeqCode)
ACAACGCGCGGGTGCGCCGCGCACTGGATGATTTGCGCGAAGCGGCGCACGGCAGCGAGAGCCTGATGCCGCCGATAATCGAAGCGGTGAAGGCGTACGCGAGCGTCGGCGAAATCTGTTCCGTGCTGCGCGGCGAATTCGGCACGTTCACGGAGCCGACGAGTCTGTAGCGGGGAAACGCATGAAATCCGGCCCAATCCGAATAATCGTCGCGAAGCCGGGCCTCGATGGACACGACCGCGGCGCCAAGGTGATCGCGTATGCGTTGCGCGACGCCGGGATGGAAGTCGTCTATACCGGCCTTCGCCGCAGCACCGAGGAAATCGTCAATGCGGCGATTAGCGAAGATGCGGATGCGATCGGACTGAGTATACTGTCCGGCGCGCATATGGCGCTTGCGAAAAAGATATTGGACGGCCTTAGCGAGGCGGGCAGTGATGATGTTGCCGTGTTTGTGGGTGGAACGATTCCGCCGCGCGACGTCGAGCCGCTTCTGCGGATGGGGGTTGCGGGGGTGTTTCCAACCGGGACGCCGCTCAAGGAGATCGCGCCGCAGATACAAAAGGCGGTCGAGGCCAGGCGCAACGACTGAAGACACGGCGGCGGTGCGGGGCGGATCAGCACGGAATCGCGGCCGTTGGGCAGGACACGAAAGCGCAACATAGATTAAACAAAAAATCCATTGATAAGCGTTGCGCCATGGCTAACCTGCGGTGTGGGCGCGGGTGCCGGAGCCGGTAACGGCCTGAGTATTCGACCGCACTCAGGGAGCGGGGTCCGTCCTGCTGCGTAGGTTCAAGCCCTACCCCGCGCTCCACTCAAACCCTCCCCTGCCTCACAGTGGCCGGACGACAGCACTGCTTACCTTAGCGGCTAATCCCGATCGTATTTGATCGCCTGACAATAGCGCCTACGGCGCTATCGGATAACTCCTCGCCGGACTTCGAGATTGCAAACGTCGCGGAGCTGGTGCAAATCTGGACCGCGGATTCGGAGGTCTGGAGAGATAGCGCGATGGCCAGGGAAGAGGTTCCAATCGGCCGGCTCGCTTTTGCGATGGCGGTTTTCCTGATAATCGGCGCGCCGATTGTACTTTACGATTGGTGGACCCTCGACCAGGTTCTCGCCGGGATTTTTCATCCGCTTCCAATGGTGGTGGCCTCAGGGTTGGCGTGTATCTTCCTGATTATGGCTGCGATTCTCGGGCGCTACATCCGCAACCTGATCCCGCCCGAATAATCGTGTAGCAGCGGCGGCAATCGCAGTAGCGCCGCCGCGGCAGGCCGTCCCCGAGCCGAGTCGTCCCCGGATTAAGTGGTTCGCTGATCACCCCAGGAGGATGGTTGCGATGGCCGAAAAGGAAGGGAGAGAGCCTGAAACGGTGCCGCCGCCTGTGGGCACACTGTTTGTGATGACGGTGTATATCGCCGTGATCGCGGGGATGTGGGGCGCGATGTTTTGGGCATTGGTGGGGAGATAGCATTATGGAGCGTTACGAACGGATTTTTTTCTGGTTCGCCGCGCTGGTGCTTGGGCTGCTGCTTGGCTGCCTGGCCTACATCACGCTTTTCATGGACATTCATCTGCCGGGTCATGGCGGGCGGATCATGCCCATGAATGGGAAAGGCCTGGCCGCCACCGTGCTCGTCACGCCGCCGTTTAACCATCCGGGCGTTCACGAGATTAGCCCGGGCCGATACGAGGCCGCGATACTCACGATGCAATGGATCTTCTACCCGCGCAAGATCGAGGTGCCAGCCGGTTCAGAAATAACGTTCCGGGTGACGTCGACCGACGTGATCCACGGATTTTTTATCCCGGGCACGCGCGTCAACATGATGGCGGTGCCGGGATATGTGACGGTTGAGACCTACCGTTTCAGGCGTCCCGGGAACTACCTGTTGCTCTGTCACGAATACTGCGGCCGCCAACATCAAACGATGTGGGGCGAGGTGATAGTCAAATGAGTACCGCGATCGTGTATCAGCCCGATCGACCGTTCGCGTTGCCAGCCAACCAGCGCCGGTTGATCAGCCTGATGTTGTACCTCGGCTTCGCCGCGCTCGCGGTGGGTGTTGTGAACGGGCTGGCACAGGCGCTCAATTACGCCGATATCGACGTCTTCCGCTACTTCCCGGGGCTGCATACCTACTACGAGGGCCTGACCGTCCACGGGGTGTTCAATGTAATCGTGCTGACTTTTGCGTTCGCCAATGGCTTCGTTTCGTTGACGACGGCGCGCGGGCTCAATCGCCCGCTCAACGACGGCCTGTTGTGGGCGGCATTCGTCACGCTGCTGGCTGGCGCGGCGCTGGCTGCCGGGGCGATCCTGAGCGGGCATGCGAGCGTACTCTATACCTTTTACGCACCGCTGGAGGCGCACTGGACGTTTTACCTGGGGCTGACGCTGATCGTAGTCAGCACGTGGCTGACCTCGGCGAACCTGTTCCTGAGCCTAAGCCGATGGCGCCGGGAGCATCGTGGCGAGCGTATCCCGCTGCTCGCTTATATCTCGGTCGTCACCTTCATCTTCTGGGACATCGCGTCAGTCGGGGTCGCCGCAGACGTAGTGTTTATGCTGCTGCCGTGGTCGCTCGGAATTTTGAGCGGCGTCGATCCGATGCTGAGCCGCACGTTGTTCTGGTTCACCGGCCATCCGATCGTCTATTTCTGGCTGCTGCCGGTCTACGTATCGTGGTACGCGATGATCCCCAGGCAGGTAAGCGGTTCGTTGTTCAGCGACACTGCGGTGCGGCTCGTCTTCCTGATGTTCCTGGTCATCATCCCGATCGGCCTGCACCATCAGTACGTCGATCCGGGGATTTCGCCGGGGTTGAAGTTCGTGGTGGCGGCGCTGACGTTCGTGGTCTTCCTGCCGAGCCTTCTGACGGCGTTCTCGGTGATGTACGCGCTGGAGATCGGCGGGAGGCGGCGAGGCGGGAGCGGCCTGATCGGTTGGTTCTTCAGACTGCCGTGGGGTGAGCCGTCGGTAGCCGCGCAGGTTTTGGCGATGCTGGCGTTCATGCTTGGGGGGATCACCGGCCTGATAAATGCGAGCTACAGCCTCAACCTTGATATCCACAACACTGCCTTCGTGCCCGGCCATTTCCATCTGACAATCGGGTCGGCGGTCGCGCTGTCATACATGGGAATAACCTATTGGCTGGTGCCCTACCTCGAGCAGAAAAAGCTGTGGGGCAAGCGTATCGCGCTGGCGCAGGCGTGGTGCTACTTCGTTGGCGTCCTGATTTTCGCGCGTGGACTGATTTCAGGCGGGCTGGCGGGGATGCCGCGCCGCACGGCCATTTCGCTGATCGACTATCCGATGCCGCCGGGATGGCGGGAAGCCGGCATCCTGACCGGCGTGGGCGGTACGTTGATGTTCATTGGTGCGGCGCTCTTTTTCGTCGTGCTGGCGATGACGGTGCTGTTCGGCGAGCGGACGGAGATCGCCGACATTCCATTTACGGACACGATCGAGCCGCCGCCGGAGAGCGGATGGCTGGTGAATCTCGACCGCTTTCGCTATTGGGTGGCGGCGACAATCGTGCTGTGCGTCCTGATCTACGGGCCGTTGATTTACCATCATCTGCCGCCGCAACTTTACTCGAGCGGTTCCACTAACTACTGATGGCTGCCGGTGGCGAAGAGGCCGCAATCAGGCTGGAGAGGACGTGCGACTTGCGTGTCTTGCGCGACTCGCACTCAGTCTGCGATCAGCTATGCCCGGCGAGGCCAGGGAGCAACTGGCTCAGTCCACCCGCGATGAACTGAACAGCAACCGCGGCGAGCAGCAGACCCAGCAGCCTCGTAACCACGTTGATGCCGGTCCTTCCCAAAAGCCGGCTGAGCGGGTCCGCCTGCCGCAGCGCGATCCATACCGACGCGGCGACGAACAGGGCTACGGCTACAAGGAAGAGAGTATCGAGCCACGTCTTTGCCTGATCGGCATAGATGACAACGGTGCTGATCGCGCCGGGGCCCGCCACCAGCGGAACCCCGAGCGGCACGGTCGCGAATCCGGGTTCCCTGGCTGCCAGTTCCGCTGCTCGAGCGCGGCCGGGACGCGCGTATAGCATCCCGATGGCCATTAGCAACAGAAGTATTCCCCCGCCGACACGGAACGACGCGATCCTGATGCCGAACAGGCGCAGCAATGGTTCGCCTGCGAACACCGAGAGGACCAGCACAATCGCAACCGTTAACGAGGTAATCTTGGCGGTGTGTTTCTTCTCCTCTTCGGTCAGATCCGACGTAAGGCTGAGAAAGAACGGAATCGTGCCGATCGGATCGGCAATCACGAACAGTGCAATGGCGATCTGCGCATACTCGCTCCATTCATGCATGCGTTACACACTCCCTCGCGCCCGGCCTCGATGGCGAGTATCCGGGCATAACCGCGCTTCACCGGCGCGCATGATGGCATAATACGTGCGCACCGGAAGGTATCGCGGCGGTTTAGCGTCTTCGGTCCCGTACCTCGTCAGTGACTCCAACGGCCACACAGTAGCGTCAACACTCATATTCTTGTCTCTAAAGGCGCGTTAGGATTGTTTTGACGCGGGAATCGGCTCGCCTCGTCTTTGGCACAATTTGCGCAGTAGGAATGGTGGGCGGAGCCGGATGGGCCCTGTTTTTCCGCATGGGCGCGACCGAAAGGACGAGTCGTTTGAGGAAAATCCTGGCGCTGTTGCTGATCGTGGTTGTGCTGACGGGCGGGGCCGCCGTAGCGGTCGAAAGCCGGTTTTCCGTGCTCGACTGGTTCGGCTGGGGCGTCACCAACGGGATCGTGGTCTCGGGCAATATCGAGGCGCACGAGAGTGTGCTGAGCTTCAAAGCGGTGCAGTCGCGGATCGTCGAGCTGCCGTTCGATGAGGGGCAATGGGTGAAGGAGGGAACGCTGCTGGCGCGGCTGGACGATGGGGACTACCGGCAGAACGTGGCGACAGCGCGCGCGACGTTGCAGCAGGCGGAGCAGCAACTGGAGGTCGCGCGGGCAAATGTGATTGCGGCAAGGAAGACCGTAGTCGCCGACAGGGCCGACCTTGCCGAAAAGAAGCTGGATTACGAGCGCTACGAGGAGCTGTGGGAGCGGGAGGCGACGCCGAAACAGACTCGCGACCTGGCCGAGACGGCGTTCAAACAGTCGCAGGCGATTGAGCTGCGCGATGTCGCGCTGGCGGTTGCGGCGGAAAAAAGCGTAACCGCGAGCGAGGCGGCGGTGCGCAACGCCGGCGAGAGCCTCAAGCTGGCAGAGATTATCCTGGGCTACACGGTGCTGTACGCGCCGTTCTCCGGAGTGATCCTGACGCGGCAGGCGGAAATCGGCGAAGTAATGCTGCCGAGCGCACCGGTGGTGACGCTGGCGGATCTCGACCATGTGTGGCTGCGCGCCTATATCAACGAAACCGATATCGGGAAGGTGCGCTTCGGCCAGTCCGCGGTAATCACGACCGACACGTATCCGGACAAGAGATACCAGGGACGCATATCGGCGATCGCGTCGCGCGCGGAGTTCACGCCCAAGAGCGTCGAGACCCATACCGAGCGGGTGACGCTGGTCTACCGAATCAAGATCGACGTTTACAATCCGACGCACGAGTTGGTTCCGGGGATGCCGGCTGACGCGCGGCTGGAGCCTGGGACGGCGGGCAATGGCTGAAGGATCGGACGATGCGATCAGGACGGAGGGCCTGGTCAAGCGATTTCCGGGCGTCACCGCGGTTGACGATCTGAGTTTTTGGGTTCGCCGCGGCGAGATTTTCGGGCTGGTCGGTCCCGACGGCGCGGGCAAGACGACCACGATGCGAATACTCGCGGGGGTGATGTCGCCGGATGCGGGGACTGCATCGGTGGCGGGATTCGACGTGGTGCGCGATCCGGAAGCGGTCAAGAACCATATCAGCTACATGCCGCAGCGTTTCGGGCTGTATGAGGACCTGACGGTCGACGAGAATATCCGGTTCTATGCGGACCTGTTCGGAGTGCCGGCGCGCGACCGCGAGGCGCATGCGGGGCGGCTGCTCGAGGCAGCGGGAATGTCGGAGTTTCGCGGGCGGCTGGCGGGGAATCTGTCGGGCGGGATGAAGCAGAAGCTCGGGCTCGCCTGCGCGCTGGTGCACCATCCGCGGGTGCTGCTGCTGGACGAACCGACAACAGGGGTGGATCCGGTGTCGCGGCGGGAGTTCTGGCAGATCCTGTACTCGCTGCTGGCGGAAGGCGTGACGATAGTAATCTCGACGGCGTACCTCGATGAGGCGGAGCGGTGCACGCGGCTGGCGCTGTTGTTCAAGGGGCGTTCGCTGCTGTGCGATACGCCCGAGCGGCTCAAGGCACAGATGCCGGGGGCGACGCTGGTGGTGGTGTCGCCGCATCCGCGCGAGGTTCGCGATCGGCTGAGCGGCGCTGAGGGGGTGTCGAACGTGGTGCTGGTCGGCGACGGGGTGCATCTGGTGGTGGACGACGCTTCGCGGCGATGCGCGGAGGCGAAGCAGATGCTCACGGCGGCGGGAATCCCGTTCGACGAAATCGCGGAGAGCGAACCGTCGATCGAGGATTTGTTCGTGGCGTACGTGGGAAGCCAGGGTTGAAGATGGCGGGGCAAGACACGACCGCTTCGGTGCGGGTAGAGAGCCTGGTGAAGAAATTCGGCAAATTCACCGCGGTCGACCGGGTGAGCTTCGCGACGGCGCCCGGGGAGATTTTTGGATTCCTCGGACCCAACGGCGCGGGCAAATCGACCACTATCCGGATCCTGTGCGGACTGCTTCGTCCGACTTCGGGGAAGGCGGTGGTGGCGGGCTTCGACGTCGCGAGGCAAGCCGAGGAAGTCCGGCAGAACATCGGGTACATGTCGCAAAAGTTCTCGCTATACAACACCCTGAAGGTGGTCGAGAATCTGCGCTTCTTTGCCGGGATGTACAGTGTGCCACGCGACCTGGCCGACGCGCGGATCCGGGAAGCGATCGCGATGGCGGGGCTCGCGGGACATGAGCACGATCTGACAGCGACGCTGGCGGGAGGATGGAAGCAGCGGCTGGCGCTGGGATGCTCGATTCTGCATCGGCCCAAGGTGCTCTTCCTCGACGAGCCAACGTCGGGGGTCGACCCGATCTCGCGGCGGCAGTTCTGGGATCTGATCCATGAGATGGCGGGCGGCGGCGTGACCGTCTTCGTCTCGACGCATTACATGGATGAAGCGGAATATTGTAACAGGCTCGCGCTGATGAACCGCGGCGCGCTGGTGGCGTTGGGGACACCGAACGAGCTCAAACGGCATCTGATGAAGGGGGCATTGCTGCTCGCCAAGTGCGAGCCGCTCGGACCCGCGCTCGAGATCTTGCAGCATAACCCGGCAGTGGTGGACGCGGCCGTATTTGGCGAAGCGCTGCACGTAACCGTGGAGGACGCCGCGGCCGCCACCACTTCGCTGCCGGGTTACCTGGCGGAGCATGGCGTCAAGTGCACGCGCCTGGAGCCGATACCGCCGTCGCTCGAGGACGTGTTCGTTCAGCTCACCGGCAGGCGGATCCGCGCGGGCGAGGTCACGGCATCGTGAACTGGAGAAGACTGCTGGCGATGGCGCGCAAGGAATTGATCCAGATCCGGCGCGATCCGCGCAGCCTCTTTATCGCGCTCATCATGCCGGTGATGCAGATGGCGATGCTGGGTTACGGGGTGAGCCTCGATGCCAAGCATATCCCGCTTTACGTCTACGACCAGGAGGGCAGCCAGGAGAGCCAAGCGCTCCTGAAACGTTTTCAGGCCTCGGAATACTTCGACTTGGTGAAAACGGTCGACAACTATCGTGAGCTGACGGCGGCGGTGGATTCGGATCGCAGCAAGCTCGCGGTCGTGATCCCTTTCGACTTTTCCGAACGGCTGCGCGACGCCAACCAGACCAATGTGCAGGTAATCGTCGACGGCACCGATGACAATACGGCCAACCTGGCGACAGATTACGCGCGAGCGGTAATCGGGCAATTTTCGGTTGATTTTCGAACCGAGTGGCTCAGGCGCCAGGGTTTGCCCGTGGGCGGCGGCGGCACGGTCTCGATCGAGCCGCGCACGTGGTTCAACGAAGACCTCGAGAGCCGCAACTTCATAATTCCGGGGATCGTCGCGCTGGTGATGGCGCTGGTAGGAGCGCTGCTGACCTCGCTGACCATTTCGCGCGAATGGGAACGCGGCACGATGGAGCAACTAATCTCCACGCCCATCACTTCGCAGGAGGTCATGTTCGGCAAACTGATCCCCTACTTCGCGATCGGACTGGTGGACGCCGCGATGTGCGTGGCGATCGGGGTGTGGTGGTTCGACGTGCCCTTCCGGGGAACGCTGACGTCGCTGTTCGCGACGACGTCGCTGTTTCTGATCGTGATTCTGGGGATTGGTTTCATGATTTCGGTGGCAATCAAGAGCCAACTGGGCGCGAGCCAGATTGCTTTGCTGGTGACGTTGCTGCCGACGATGATGCTGTCAGGCTTCGCCTTCCCGATCGACCAGATGCCTCCAGTTATTCGGGCGATAACCTATGTCGTTTATTCGCGTTACTACGTAACGATTCTGAAAGCGATTTTTCTGAAGGGCGTCGGTGTGCGGGCACTGCTCGCTCCGGTAATGGCGATGGCGATTTACGCCGTGGTGATCGGATGGATGGCGACCCACGCTTTCAAGAAGACTTTGGACTGAGGCGCCTGGAGAAGAAGCATGTTCGGGCGAATTTATCATTTGCTGGCCAAGGAATTTATCCAGCTCAGGCGCGACAAGTGGGCACGCCTTATTCTGTTCCTGCCGCCGATCGTTCAAATGCTGATCTTCGGCTATGCGGCGACGTTCGAGGTCTACCACGTTCAGACCGTAGTCCTCGATCAGGATCACAGCCAGGAAAGCCGCGAGCTGGCGGCGCGCTTCACCGCCAATGGACGCTTTGAGCTCGGGAAACCGGTTTCCGACGAAAGGCAGATTCGCGACGCGATCGATCGCGGCAAGGCGACCATCGCGATTCAAATTCACCCTCAATTCGCGGAGTTGTTGCGCAAGGGTCAGTCCGCGCCAGTGCAGGTGGTACTGGACGGCACCAATTCCAACACTGCGTTGATCGCGCTGGATTATATCGGGCAGATAAGTGCGGTTTTCGCCCAGGACTACCAGCGGGATTACATCAACCGGGTCGCGCCGCGCTACGAGCAGTTGCTGCCGTCGGTGGGGATGCAGGAACGTCCCTGGTACAACCCGGATTTAAATAGTCAATGGTTCTTCGTTCCGGGCGTGGTGGGAACGCTCGTGCTGGTGACGGTCATGAACCTCACGGCCTTCGCTATCGTGGTGGAGCGGGAACTGGGCACGCTCGAACAGATCATGGTCACGCCGATTCGGCCGGTCGAGTTCATACTGGGCAAGACGGTGCCGTTTTTCCTGATCGGATTGGTTGAGGTCGCGATGGTGGCCGGGTTTGGAACGTTGTGGTTCGAGATACCGTTCCGCGGCAATCCGCTGGTTTTGCTCCTGGGCACCTCGTTGTTCCTGATCAGCACACTGGCGATCGGCCTTCTGATATCCACACTGTGCTCGACGCAGCAGCAAGCCTTCGCATCGGGCTTCCTGTTTCTCAACCCCGCGATCACGCTCTCGGGCTTTGCCTTCCCCATCGCGAGCATGCCGACGGTGATGCAGTGGCTGACTTACGTCGATCCGTTACGCTATTACCTAGTTGTGCTCCGCGGCACATTCCTGAAAGGCACCGGAATGCAGGTGCTGTGGCCACAAATGTTGGCGATGGGCTTGCTTGGCGCAGTGCTGCTCTCCGCCAGCGTGCTGCGCTTCCGCAAGTCGCTGGATTAGTGCGGAGGCGGGGTCAGCCTGGGAAGGACCGGCCTAACCTCGGAATCTGGTGGCAGGCATTGTCCTTGAGCCGCCCGCGCAGCCAGATAAAATCCGGATCGATTGGCGCGGCATGGCGGTTGGCAGGGTTGGGATATTCAGGGACCTGCACGCATCGGCATCCCGCGTCGGCGAGCGCCAGATTGTTGAGCAAATACTCGGGCACAATCGAATTGCGCAGAACGTCGACGGTGGTCATCGAGCTGGTGGTTCCGCTCGAATTAACCGTGAACCCGAGTCCTGTGAATGCCGGGTATATGCCGTAGTCGGTCGAGAGAGCCGTTGAACTGGGGGAAGTGGCGTATAGTTGCGTGGCAAGGCTGAGTGCGCTTTCAAGACCCGTGACGAAAACGCTTTGCGCGGAGTCCGCGTACGCGATCGCGACGCAATAGATCAAATTGTCGCCGTTAGTGGGATCGGGCGCGGGGCAGGTGTAACTGCGGCCACCAAGGTCCGCAACGATAGCAGCAAACACGTTTGGCCACGTGGCAATAATGGGCGCGAGATTCTGCCGCTGGTCGGCCTGCGGCTTGCATCGCATCAGCACGGCATCCTGCCCATCGTGGTAGTAGTTGCCGACCAGGGCCAGATATTCGTCCAGAGTGATTCGAGGGGTGACGAAACCGGTCGCGGTAAAGAACGCCCTGAGGTTTACGCCCTGCCTGCCGATATAGGTGACCGAAGTCCCGTTGGGAACCCAAACGATCCGCAGGAAGTCATTGTAAGTGGTGTCGTCGCGCGACGCGTCCGTAATACCGGCAACCGTCCTTGAATAACTTGAAAAACGCGAGGCTGGTTGTGCGCGCGCAATTGAGCCGGTTGCGATGATTGCGCAGATCGCGATGACGCGAAGCGTTCCAACTGGAATCGCAGTGCTGTAATTCGGCATAGGAGTATCTTTTGTACGGCATTGGAGGGCGAGGCAAATCGTGAGCCTTTTGCGTCTGGTGCTTTAGCGCGCTTTGTTGAGACCCGCTGATTGTGCCGCTCAGTCAGTGCTGAGCTATGCGGTGTAGAGCTACGCGATACCAGAAAAATTTGCGCGGAGTCGGATCACACATCTCTTCGAGAAGAACGAGGCTGCCGCGCGGTTGCACAGGAAATGTCAAGGACTAGCGCCCCCTTGAACTGATCCTTCGCCATGTATCATTGTGCAGGAGTTTGTCGCCGTGCCTGTGGCGGAACGGATCTCATCGCGGCGGGCACGGCCGAGGGGGAATTGCCCGGGAGAGAATTTGGTCGAATGATGAAACGTGCAACGGTTTGGGTTTCGTGTTTCGGGCTGTCGCTGCTGCTGAACTTTGGAATCGCGCGATCACAGGACAAGCCAGATAGTTCCGCGGCGGCCAAGGCGCCGGCCGCTTCGACGACGCCTGCGGCGGCGCTTGACGGTGCTGTTTCTTCCGCGCCCGCAGGCGATTCGATCCCGCCGGGCACCACGATCACCATGCAGAACTGGCAACAGTACAAGGAGTTCATGCCCGACGGGATGGTCGGATTGTTCGATGGGCGTTACCCGTGGAAGATGCCGGCCGATGTTCAGATGGAGGTCGGCCCGACGGTCGTGCATCCGCTGCCGAAGAGCTACGTGGAGGCGACGGAGAAATATTCCGGCCAGGTCAAAATCGTGGATCTCCCCGACGGTGCGCTAACCCTGACCAATTACCAGGGCGGAACTCCCTTTCCGAATCCCGCCGAGCCGCACCTCGGATGGAAGATCCTTGCCAACGTCTGGTATCGCTATCTGCCCCACCTGATTGTCGACACTTATGGCGACGGGTGCGCGGTTGACAGCAACGGCACGGTGAATTGCTCGGCCGCAGAAATCGTGAATCGCCAGCTTTCTTACAACACCGACCCCGGCACGCCGGTTTCGTATCCGGGTGCGGAAGGAAAGTTCTCATCGGAGTACCTGATGGTGCTCGAGCCCGAGCAGAAGCGGTACACGGCCACGCTAACGATCTCGTATGCGGATCCGGCGCGTCCGGAGGATGTTTACTTGTTCATTCCGGCACTGCGCCGGTATCAGCCGGTCTCAGCGGCGGCACGATGCGCTCCGAATCAGGGGACCGACTCGACACAGGAGGATTATCGCTTCGGCTTCAATTCCAACATCACCGAGGCGAAGGTGGATTTCGTCGGTGAGAAGAAGATTCTCACGATGATGGATTACACGCTGCCGCCCGGCAGATTTCCCGAAAATTTCGACATGCCGCTGGGATGGCCGACGCCATCGTGGGGTAAATGGCAGTTGCGCGACGTGTACGAGATCAGCGTCAGCAAGATACCGTCGAAGGCGGCGGGGTACTGCTACGGGAAGCGGGTCATGTACGTCGACAAGGCGACGTACGCGCCGCTGTGGGAAGACCTTGATGACGCGAACATGAAGCCGTGGAGGATTTTTGGACTCTTCCTGCGCTCGATGGACGTTCCGGGGATCGGTCCGGTGACGGCATCCGGCGCGTCGGTATGGGCATTTTGGGACGTGCAGCGCCAGCACGCAACGTTCTTCATCGACCCGACTTACGGCCACGGGTTCTACCTGAACGAGCAGGCCCCGCAGGAGTACCTCGACCTGACGCGGTACACATCACCGGCCGGGCTCAACCTGATCATGAGGTAACGGAGACGGCGGCCAGCAGGCCGCCGCACGGTTATCCTTTGGGGAGGCCGAGCACCCGCTCGCCGATGATATTGTGTTGAATCTCGTTGGTGCCGGCGGCGATAGTACCGCGCCGAGCCGCCAGCATCCGATGGGACCACTTGCCGCCGTCGATCGCGCCGTCGGCCTTGTACTCGAACTGGCTATATGGTCCGAGCAGTTCCATTGCGAATGCCTGGATCCGGAGGTTCAGATCGGTGGTGCCAAGCTTCATCACCGAGCCCTCGGGTCCGGGCTGCAAGCCTTTGAGCTGGCGGGTCAACTGGCGATAGCTGGTGTACTTGAGCGCCTCCGCCTCGCAGGCGAAACGTGTGATCCTTTGCCGCACGTAACCGTCCTCCCATGCAGGACGGCCGTTACGATCGACGTGCCGGGCCAGTTCGGCGAGCTGCCGCACCTCGACCATCATGTCGGTGCGGCCGCCGTGGATGGTCCGCTCGAACATCATGTTGGTCATCGCGACCATCCAGCCCTGATTCTTCTGTCCGACCAGATTCGACTTGGGCACATGGACGTCATCGTAAAAGACCTGGTTGAAGCCGTGCTCGCCGGTGATCTGTATCAGCGGGCGTATCGTGACGCCGGGACTCTTCAAGTCGACCAGGAGATAGCTGAGGCCCTTGTGCTTAGGCAGCGTGGGATCGGTGCGGCAGAGCAAGGTCGAGAAGTCGGCGTGATGCGCGTTTGAAGTCCAGATTTTGGAACCGCTGACCACGAAGTGATCGCCCTCATCGACGGCACGCGTCTCGACCGCGGCGAGATCCGATCCGTGGTTGGGCTCGGAGAGACCCTGGCACCAGATTTCCTCGGCGGTGGGTATCCTGGGGATGTAACGCTTCTTCTGCTCGGGCGTCCCCCACTGCATCAGGGTCGGGCCGACGCGCGCGATACCCTGGAAGTTGACGGTCGGCGGCGCCTTGGCGCGGTCGAGTTCCTGGTTGTAGATAACCTGTTGCAGCAGAGTCGCGCCGCGTCCACCGTACTCCCTGGGCCAGTGGATACACATCCAGCCGGCGTCGGCGAGCTTGCGATGCCATGCGCGGCGGCGTTCGAATTCGGTCTTGGTTTCGGGGTCGGCCTCCTCCCCGTCGTCGCGCCAATCGCGCGGGAGGTTCTTTTCGAGCCAGCCCCTGAACTCGAGGCGAAACGCTTCGTCTTGTTCGCTGAACTTGAAATCCATCGGCGCGCCCTTTCGTTGGATTCACACCCGCTGCGAAATCTAGCACAGGCTGGACGATTGGCGGGAACCCGATTGCGCGCGAGTCTCGAGGAGCTTGACGGCGGCGCGCAAATTGCGTGAAACAGTCTAACGTCGCAGTTCAGGAATCGGGAAGAGTTTGATGACGGAAAAAATTGAAGAAGTGTCGTATTCGCCCCAAGACGTTCTAGCTGCGGCGCGGGCCCTCGAGCCGCAAATCAAAGCGGCCGCCGACGCCATGGAGCGGGAACGCCGCCTGCCGCCGGCGCTCGCGCGAGCACTGATGGAGGCCGGCGTGTTTCGTATGGGCGTGCCCAGCGTATACGGGGGCAGCGAATCGGATCCGATGACGCAGGTGCGAGTAGTCGAGGAACTGGCGCGCATGAACGGCTCCGTCGGATGGTTGTCGATGATCGGAAGCGCGGGCAGCTTTCTTTCTGCGTTCCTTGCTCCGCCGGCTGCGCGCCGCCTGTTCGGCGGTGTCGATAGCGTAATCGCCGGTCAAATACGCCCGCCTCATCGCGCCGAGGTGGTGGAAGGCGGGTTTCGAATAAGCGGAACGTGGCATTTTGCGAGCGGATGCGCTCATGCGACGACGATGGTCTGCGGCTGTATCGTCTACGAAGGCGGTAAAGCAAGAATTCGCGGCAGCCATCCAGAATTCCGCGTCATGTTGGTGCCGGCGTCCAAGGTCAAGTTTGCCGACGTGTGGCATACGACCGGGATGCGCGGAACCGGCAGCAACGATTTTACGGTCGATAATGTGTTCGTGCCGTTCGAGGAGAGCGTGAGCATGGCGGAACCGCCGCATTGCCGCGGGCCGCTCTACCTCTTCCCGCCGCTGTTTCTGGTGTCGCATGCCGGAGTTCCGTTGGGGATCGCCCGCAGCGCGGTCGATTTCGTAACGGAACTGGGATCGCGCAAGATGATGCAGCCGAGCGGCCGCGCGATGCGCGAAGATACGCGGGTGCAGGAGACTGTCGCGTGGGCTGAAGCCACGCTCGGAGCCGCGCGCGCGTATGTTTACAGCACGATCGAGGAGCTTTGGGCGAGCTTGTGCAAGGGCGATCGGCCATCGCCGCGGCAACGAGCCACCTACCGCATGATGATCACGTATTCGCATCAGGCGGCGAAGGAGGTGGTATCAACGCTGTTCGACACCGCGGCAACCAGCTCGATCTTCCGGTCAAGCCCACTGGACCGGGACATGCGCGACATCGTGACCGCGTGCCAGCATTATGTGGTGCATCTCAAGATGTACCGCCCGGCCGGCCGCCTGCTGCTCGGACTGGAGTCCGAGGAATTCATGTTTTAGCGGAATAGAAATTGAAAGGCCTGGCGGCGCGCGAAGCACGGGCCGCCAGGCCACATTGCGTTGACTTCGGAATGCGAGCCAGCTAGCGCAGGCCAAGCTCCTTCAGCGGAGAGCGGTCGGATACCGGCGCACGCGAGACCCCTGCGCTTAGCGCGACCGACCCCGGCGTGCGCTGGAACGGGTCGCGCAAATCGATCGCTTTGGCATGTTCATGGAGAGCGGGCATGACCTCCTGCGCGAACAGCCGCATACTCGCCATGCGATCCTCGTTGCTCACGGGGCCCTGAACACTGAACATGATGAAGACGCCGGGCCGCAGGATATTCAGGATCGCCTTTATTTTGGGAATTACCGTCTTGGGAGTCCCGGCGATTACCTGGTAATTGCGTTTGACTTTGTCGAGTCCGGCCACCAGCTTGCGGTGAACTTCCTTGTAATCGACCGACTCGGCCTCACGCCCGTGCATCTGCTGCGCCATCTTCTCGCCGCTGACGCCGAGCCAGCTACCCGTCGGCTGCTTGGCCAGTGCGCGGATGGCGGCCTTCGAGTTGTATCCCGGCGGCATCGTGTACTCGGGCGCCGAGAACGCGTTCTGACCGCCGCCGTAGACGAAGTTTTCCGCGATCGCGTTGGCCTTGTCCTCGGTTTCAGCAACTACCGTCGGAATCAGATAGCCGAAGTTCTCAGAACTGGCCTGATAGCCTTGTTTGGCGGCTTCGTCGGCGTAGTAGTCCCACAAATCGCAAGTCGGCCCGAGCATGGTGCCGAGTCCGATATAGGGATAGCGGTGTTCCGCGCACCATTTAACAGTCTCGGGGCTGATGACTCCGGGAATCCACATCGGCGGATGCGGTTTCTGGTAGGGCAGCGCCCACGGATTCACGTGACGGTAATGGAAGTGCTTGCCCTCGTAGCGCCAGGGTCCGGGCCGCGTCCAGGCCTGCACGATGAAGTCATGAGCCTCATTGAACATCTCGCGGTTGTAGGCCGGATTGGCATTATTGAAGAACTGCTCGCTGCCCGCGCCGCGAACCCATCCCGTGATCAGGCGCCCGCGCGAGATCAGATCGATCTCGGCGAGCTCTTCCGCCATACGCAGCGGATGCTTGATAACCGGGAGCGGATTGCCGATAAGCACGATTTTGACGCGTTTGGTCATCTTGGCGAGGATCGCGGCTTCGACGTTCATCACGCTGCCCATGCAGAAGGGGTTGCCGTGATGTTCGTTGAGGGCGACGAGGTCGAAGCCCAGTTCCTCGGCGTAGCAGTTCTCGTCCAGGTAGTAGTTGTAGTCGTCGGCCGCTTTGTCACGGTCGTAAAAGCGGTTCGACACGGCGAAGAAAGCGTGATTCTTCAGGATTTCTTCTTCGGGAAGCCATCGATAGGGCCGCTCGGTGAAATAGCCAATCTTCATGTGACGCGATCCTCCCGCTGAAAAGTCTACGCCGCCAGGAAATTCCTGACGACTCGCTCGAACTCGACCGAATTCTCGATTTCCGGCCGATGCCCGGCACCTTCGATCTGCGCGACCACCGCGCCGGTGAGCACATTCTTGTAGGCCTCGACGCATCCGCGCGGTACTACGTCGTCGCGCGTGCCCCATACCAGCAACGTCGGCGTCTTAACTCCTCGCAGCAGGTAGGGAAGACTGGGGTCGTGCATGTAGGGCTCCCATCCGATGCGCGCCGTCTCCGAGCGGGCATCCTCGAACGCCTCGAATTGCTCGGGCGTCATCTGCCCGCCATAGATCTTCGCAAACTCAGGCGTGCCCTCGGGATCGGCGACGGTCGCACGCAGATGGTGGCGGATGGTAAGCGCGAACATGTCCATGATTTCGCCCTGGGCGGGTTTGATACCCATCGGCGCGACCAGCACCATGTGCGAGAAAATTTTCGGGTCCGCCGCGACCATCTCGGCGGCGATGAAACCGCCGGCCGAGAAGCCGATAACATCGACCGGATCAAGGCGCATCTCGTGCAGCACCTGCGAATAGAAGCCGCCGAGGTCCCGATAGTTCATGATCCAATCGATGCGCGATGTTTTGCCGAAGCCGGGCTGGAGCGGAATCAGCAGGGTGCGTTCATGCGCAAAACTTTCATTCCATGTCATCCAGCCGGGGAAGCCGAGCTCGTCGTGGAAAATCAGCAGCGGTTTGCCGGAACCCCCTTTGATCATCGCGAGTTCGGCGCCCGCCGCTTTTACCGTTTCCAAAGTCCAGTTCGTCACACCATTCACCTCTTAGTGAGCGCAGTCCTTTTTCCCAAGAATCCGTCAGGAGTGTCAATCGCGGCCTTGCCTTTCGATTCTGCCCAGTGCTTAAGATGGGCGACTTGCACGGGAGCATCCGCCCTGAATACGCGGAGGTGAATGATGGAGTATCGTCGTCTTGGAAGGTCCGGCCTCCAGGTCTCGCTAGCCGGACTGGGCTGCAACAACTTCGGGATGCGCATCGATGCCGAGCAAACCAAGGCGGTTGTGCATCGCGCGCTCGACGAAGGAATAACGTTTTTCGACACGGCCGACATTTACGGCGGCCGCGGCGCTTCGGAGGAGATGCTGGGCAAGGCGCTCGGCGCGCGCCGGCACGAGGTCGTAGTTGCCAGCAAGTTCGGCATGGTGATGGGAGAAGGGCCCTATCTGCGCGGCGGCTCGCGGCGGTGGGCGATCGTGGCGTGCGAGGCAAGCCTCAAGCGCCTGGGGACCGACTATCTCGACCTTTACCAGATTCACACCCCCGATGCTTCGACACCCGAGCAAGAGACGCTCGAGGCGCTCGACGCCCTAGTGCGTTCGGGCAAGGTCCGTTACATCGGGTGCAGCAATTACGCCGGATGGCAATTGGCCGACTCCGCCGGAATCTCCCGGGCAAGCGGCCTCGCCTCCTACGTCTCCGCGCAGAATCAGTACAACCTGCTCGACCGCAGCATCGAGCGTGAACTGATTCCGGCTTGCCGGCACTATGGCGTCGGGATTCTGCCCTTTTTCCCGCTCGCGAGCGGATTCCTGACTGGCAAATACCGCAAGGGCGTGCAGCCGCCCAAGGACACCCGTTTCGGCGCGATGAAGCCGCTCGCCGACCGCGTTTTGAACGATGCGAACTTCGCGACGCTGGAACGCCTGGAGCAATTCGCCGGGAGTCACGGCCACAGCATGGTCGAAGTCGCGATTGGCTGGCTGGTCGCGCAACCGGAAACCTCGAGCGTCATCTCGGGTGCAACCCGCCCCGAGCAGGTGAGCGAGAACATCAAGGCGGTCGGCTGCAAACTGACGAAAGATGAACTCGCGGAGATCGACAAGATAACGCGCCAGTGAGAACTGAGCGTCGTGGTTATTTCCGCCAAGGCAGGGTGCCAAAATCATAACTGGGCGGATCGCGCGATCATCGTGTGTGATCGGTTTGCTATCGGCCCTTCCAATTCGGCGGGCGTTTCTCGGCGAAGGCGCGGGCGCCTTCGCGCGCGTCTTCGGTGGTCTGGAGCCAAAGGTACAGTTCGCGTTCGAGCTTGAGCCCGTCGGCCAGGGGAAGGTCGAGACCGCGCAGAACCGCCTGCTTTATCCGCTGCACCCCAAGCGGCGCACTCTTGCAGATTTCGGCCGCGATCTCCTCGCACTTGCTCATCAGACGGCTCATCGGAACAACGTGATCGACCAGCCCCAAGCGCAGCGCCTCCTCGGCGTTGATGCGATTGCCGGTGTAGAGCATCTCGAGCGCGCGTCCGAGCGGAATCAGGCGCGGCAAGCGTTGTGTGCCTCCGGCACCGGGCAACCATCCGAGGCGCACCTCGCCCAAACCGAACTGTGCATGATCCGCAGCCACGCGAATATCGCAGGCGAGCGCCTGCTCGAGTCCGCCTCCGTTGGCATGGCCGTTTATGGCGGCGATGATCGGCTTGTAGAGGTCGAGCATTACCGGAAAGGGCGGGTCGGGCGGTTCCTGGCCGGCCTGCTCTACGTAATTGGACTTGACGTCGCTGCCGGCGCAAAAGGCGCGCTCGCCCGCTCCGGTCAGGATCGCAACGCGAAGCGATTCGTCTTCACGAAACTCGCGCCAAATCTCCGCGAGGCGGCCGTAGGTCTCGAAGTCACAAGCGTTGAGACGCTCGGGCCGGTTGATAGTGACGTAAGCTACCGCGCCTTTTTTTTCGAATATCACTTTCATCGGTGTGTCCTTCTTTCCGGGCCCCGAGCGGAAACCAGCGAAAAATGTGAGGGGCGGCCGCTAGACCGCCCCTCACCAAACTACGCCCGCGAAGGGCTTCAGGCTGCCTGGGCGCCTGAGGTTGCGAAACTCAACTCGGTGGGCTCGGCCAGCGGCTGAGTCTTCCATTTCTTAAGCTCGGGCAGAACGTGCCGGGCGAAGCACTTGAGATTCCGTTCGGCCTCGTCAAACGGCATGCCGGCATAGCTGAAGTTGCCCATGATACCGTTCATGTCGATGGTTTCCTTCATGAACGCGAGCTTCTCCAGGACCTGGGCCGGCGTACCGAAGGGCATCAACTGCGCGAAGCTCTTGGCCGCGCTGTCCATTCCGTGGCGCGCGATGAACTTGTTGACGCCGCTGTAGAACTCGTAGCTCTTGTGCTGGCCAAACTGCTCCGAAGTCATCTCGTAGTGTTTCATCGCGGTGTAGTAGTAGTCGGTGATGTACTTCATCCCCAACTCTTCCGCGCGGCTCTTGTCCTCGTCCACGAAGATGAATCCGCCGCTCAGCGGCTTCGGTGGTTCGGTCCGATTCGTCTCGCGCCAAACCTTGTGATAGACCTCGAAATCTTTTTTAACGGCGTCCCACGGCTTCTGGGGAATGACGAGCACACCCACCCCCAGCTTCGCCATGATGGGCATCGATTCGGGCGACACCGCCGCGGCGTAGGTCCGCCCCTTGAACGAGCGGGCCGGCAGGGGCCGAATCGCGCGGCGCGGCTGGTTGGTATGGCGACCGCCCTCCATGTAGCCCTTCTCGAGCGCGTTCAGAATCAACTCCGCGTATTCGACGAAGAGGGCCCGTCCCTCGTTTTGATCGAGGCGGAAGCCCTCGTACTCGATGCGTGCGAGGCCGCGGCCGAGTCCCAGGATAAAGCGCCCGTTGGATAAGTGGTCCAACATGGACACCTGCTCGGCAACACGAATCGGGTCGTGCCACGGCAGCACCACCACCATCGAACCAAGCTTCGCATTTTTGGTCCGTCCCGCCATGTAGGTCAGGAACTGGAGGACGTCAGGGACCATGGTGTAGTCGTCAAAGTGATGCTCGACGGACCAGACCGAATCGAAGCCGAGCGGCTCAGCCATCTCGGCCAACCGGACCTCGTTTCGCCAAACCTCGGCGTCCGAGAGGCGGTTGTCGGGATTTTGAAATGCTGCTCCGTAACCTACGTGCATGGTTTCCTCCGAATTGGCTATTGGCTTAGTCGTCGAAAAAGACCAAGGTGCGCGTTTCGATGCTCTCGCGCGCGAACGCACCCGGCGGACTCGTCGGGTCGTCGAAAGCGGTATGGGCAGTGAAGCGCGCGCGGCCGTCGTCGATCGAATCGTAACACTTCAGCAGCAAGGCCTCCTCACGCTGCATCCGCGGAAAATAGAACCAACGATGATCGGGGTTGAAAGTGATCGAGAAGACCTCGCCGGTGCGGTCGCGGTACTTCAGGTCGCTTGCGACCCAATCGCGCGGCGCGATGCTGCGGGCGTCGCATACCGCCAGGGGAGATTCTTCCACCGGCCCCCGGATCGGCCGCCACACATTGATCACGGCAAACCGATGTTTCAGCAACTCATCGGCCTCCGCCGGCAGGAGATCGCGTACGCGCTGAGGTCCGGACTTGAAGGTGTAGTCGTTGTGCGCAAACTTCACGGGTTCGCGCGCGCCGTTTTCCTTGCGTTTCGCCATCGGCAAACAACGCACGTTGTGGTCGAAAACGTGGACCCTCGGGGCGCCGGTGACTCGTTTCACCAGGCGCTCGACCTCGGGGTAGTAGACCGCACGCACCCCGTCGGCCTCGTAGAAGTTCTTGACCGCGGTTTCGGCGTGGGTGAGGACAAACCCCTGCCGATCAAGCGATAACTGCCCGAGGATGGGACGCGCGTCGAAAACCGGCGCCGGAAAGCGGCTCGACTTGACCGAACCCGCCGACACGCCCGGCGGCGGCTCGTACATATAGGTGACAGGCTTTTCGCTCGAATCGGTAAGATAACTCAGCGAGGCCTCTACGTGGTTCAGGCCCTGCCCCGTTTCGAAATCGCTGCCTGTGCTCATGACCAGATGATTACAACGGGCACCTGGGATTGTACAGCTTTTCCGCGACGAGACCGGCGCTCTACCAGACCAGATTAGCGCGCATTGGTGGGATCAATCGCCAGGCCGGCCTCGGTGAGCCGCTCCTCCAGCACCGGCAGCCGGTCGTGGCCCCAGAACGGTTCGCGCTCGAAAAAGAACAATGGCACGCCGAAGACGTTGTCCTCCGCCGCTTCCTCCTGAGCTCGATCATATTCGCGCGCGCCCTCGCCCTCGAGGTATTCGCGATATTCCGGTGCCGACAGTCCGAGAGTCTCGAGCAGGCCGGCTACCGCTTCGGGCCGATCCGCCTCGAACTCGCGGCGAAAGAAAAGCTCATACGCCTTGCGGCTGTATTCGAGAAGCCGTCCGTGCCTATCGGCAAAGAGCCCGCCAATGAGCGCCGGTCTCGTATCGTAGACCTTGAGCGGACCCCGGATCAGGATCCCACGCGGCTTTGCCCAGCGGCGCGCGTCGAGGTACGAATAGCGAGCCTTGTACTCGGAATAGGTACTACGCTCGCCCTTGCCCTTGATTCGGAGCTGAAAGGGAATCCAGCGCAGACGAATCCGGTAGCGCTGCTCAAGCGCGAACGCCGGATCAAAGGCCAGGTAGGCAAAGGGACTCTTGTAGTCCGAGTACATCTTGACTTCCTTTGCTTCCACTGGAGCCTCGCGCTCGACCGTCTATCCCTTGGGCAGGCCCAGGACCCGTTCGCCGACTATATTGTGCTGAATCTGATTCGTCCCCGCATAGATGGTTGGACCGCGCGCCGCCAGCATCCGTTGCAACCATCGGCCCTGGTCGACCACGAATTCCGCGTCCGCCTCGAGCTGACCATACGGCCCCAGCAGTTCCATCGCGAACATCGCGATCCCGAGCGCGAGTTCCGTACCGCACAGCTTGTTCATCGAGCCTTCCGGTCCGGGCGGCATCCCCTTCAACTGCCTGGTCAACTGCCGAAAACCCGTGTACATGATGGCTTCGGCCTCGATCGCGAAACGCGCGATCTTCTGGCGCACGCTCCGATCGTCCCACGTGCTGCGCCCGTTGCGCCGCGTCCGTTTCGCCAGGGCGGCCAGTTCCTGCACCTGCTTCATCAGGCCGCGCTCGTTGCCGCCCGCACGCTCGAACATCAGGGTCGTAATCGCGACCTGCCAGCCGTTGTTCTTCTCGCCGACAATGTTCTTCTTGGGCACCCGCACGTCCTCGAAGAAGACCTGGTTGAAGCCGCGCGCCCCGGTCATCTGGACAAGCGGACGAACCGTGATCCCAGGGGTTTTCATGTCGACGAGCAGGTAGCTGATCCCTTTGTGCTTGGGCGCCTCGGGATCGGTGCGCACGAGCAGGAAGATCCAGTCGGCGTGATGCGCCTGGGAAGTCCAGATCTTCGAGCCGTTGACCACAAAGTAGTCGCCCTCCTCGATCGCGCGAGTTTGCAGCGAGGCAAGGTCGGACCCCGAATTAGGTTCCGAATAGCCCTGGCACCAGAACTCCTCGGCGCTGAGAATTTTCGGGATAAAGCGGCGTTTCTGCTCTTCGCTACCCCAATGCATCAGGGTCGGGCCGAGCAGCGAGATGCCGAACCCGCCGGCCGCGCCCGCGCCGATTCGCTCGAGCTCCTCATAGTAGATGATGTTCTGGAGCAGGCTCGCACCGCGGCCGCCATATTCCTTCGGCCAACTGACGGCGACCCATCCGCCTTCGTGGAGCTTGCGATGCCAGCGGACGCGGGCGTCCCAGTCTCCCTCCGCTTCGTCGGAAAGCGGCTCCTGCATCGGCATTGCGTACTGCCGGTTCTGCTCGAGCCAGGCGCGGAATTCCGCCCTGAACGCCTCGTCTTCGGGTCCGTAGTTGAAATCCATTTGTCGTCAGCCTGCCCGGGTATCTGCGATCGGGCGAATAGGTCAAATCGATCGGATCGAACCGCCGTCCAGCCTAATCATCGAGCCGGTGATATAGCCGGCCAGCGGACTCGCGATAAACGCCGCCATCGCGCCAAACTCGGCCGGAGTTCCCATCCGGCCTACCGGAATATTCCGCGCGATTCGCTCCGCCGCCTGCTCCGGAGTAACTCCCTGCGCGCGCTGGACACTCATCACCCGGTCGGTCGCGAACGCGCCGGGCAGCAGCGTGTTGACCGTGACTCCGTCACGCGCCACCTCGCCGGCGAGGGTCTTAGCCCATCCGATCACTGCGCCACGCAAAGTATTCGAAATGGCGATCTGGGGAATGGGCTGGACCACCGATTCGGAGGCGACGTTGATGATACGGCCCCATTTGCGCTCGCGCATCTCCGGCAGCAGCATCTCGGTAAGCTTGAAAAACACCAGCACCATCGAACGGAATTGCGCTTCCCACAGCTCCGGCGAGGTGCCGATTACGCGCGAGGGCGGCGGCCCGCCGGTATTGTTGAGCAGGATATCGATCGGACCGAGTTGCTGGCGCGCGCTTTTGGCAACGCGCTCGATCGAGGCCCAGTCGGAAGTGTCGCCCACCAGTCCGATCGCCCGCCCGCCGCTTGCGTTGACCTCGGCCGCCGCCTTGTCGACCGCTTCCTTGCCGCGCGAAACCACGGCGACCGCAACGCCTTCGCCCGCCAGCGCATCCGCAACGCCGCGCCCGAGTCCCTTGCTGCCGCCCAGAACCAGCGCCGTCTTGCCCGCCAGTTTGAGATCCATGTCGTCGCCTCCATGCCCGCTGTCAGCGAGTCTCGTGCGCGATCCTAGTGCATCGGGGACCGAATTGTCAGTACTTGCCGCCGAGCTTCGAATGGTCCCAGCTCGCGACCTTGGCCGGCGTCACTTTCAGCACCACCCGCTTGGGCGCGCTCGAAGCCGCCCCGCTCGGCACCGCGGCTGTGCGGCCCTCCTTCTCCGCGACTCCCCGCATCACCATCCGCACCGCCTCGGGATCCTCGAGCACCTCGCAATTTCCGCGAATCATCACGCCGCGCAGCTCGGAATATTTTTTTCCAGCCTCGACCATCACGCCAGCCTTCGGATTGCGCCGGACGTTGATCACCTTCTGCGCTTTGCCGTACGAGGTCATGTAAATCGCGCCGTCCTTGTACAGGTAGGCCATCGCCACGACGTGCGGGAATCCGTCCTTGTCGACGGTCGCAAACGCGGCAGTATGCGGTTCGGCCAGGAATTTGTCTTTTTCCTGAGGAGTAAGTTGAATCTGATTACGCCGGCTCATTTCTTGTTCTCCACCTGATCCAAACTTGCGACGTCCGCGCGTCGCTTATGCGGCTGCCTGGGCGCGTCTGACTGCCGATCGCAGCCGCGCCACCGTTCGCTCGCGGCCCAGTACCGCGATCACTTCGTAAATCCCGGGGCTCACGGTGCCTCCCGTCAGCGCTACTCGCACCGGTTGGGCGAGCTGACCTAACTTGAGGTTGAATTGCGCGAGGACACGTTCGAAGCCGCCCTGGATCGCACTCTCGCTGAAATCGCCGCCGATCGCCTCGAGCGCCGCCGCCAGGGTCGCAAGCGGCTCCGCGATTTCAGACTTCAAAAACTTCGCCGCCGCCTTCGGATCGATTTCGATCGCTTCGTTGAGATAAAAGCCCGCGAAGTCGACCAGTTCGACCAGGGTCTTGGCGCGCTCGCGCAGCGTCGCAATCATCTTCTGAAGCCACGCCTCATCGCCGGGTATTTTCCATCCGCGCTTTTCGATGAATGGCTTTAGCTCGCGCGCGAGCTGCTCGAGGCCGCGCTGCTTCAGGTAATGGAAGTTCAGCCACAGCAGCTTCTCGGCGTTGAAGATCCCTGCCGACTTCCCGCAATTGGCGAATTCGAAGTACTCGAACATCTCCTGCTTCGAAAAAATCTCCTGGTCACCGTGCGACCATCCGAGCCGCACCAGGTAGTTGAGCAGAGCCTCGGGGAAATAGCCGAGATCACGGTAGGCGACCACCGAAGTCGCGCCGTGCCGCTTCGACAGCTTCTGCCCGTCGGGCCCCATCACCATCGGCAGATGCGCGTAGGCGGGCGGCTCGAGCCCGAGCGCGTAGAAGATCTGCATCTGCCGGGGCGTATTCGGCAGATGGTCATCGCCGCGGACCACGTGCGTGATTTTGAAATCGGCGTCGTCCAGCACAGTCGCGAAGTTGTAGGTCGGCACCCCGTCGGATCGGAAGATTATGAGGTCATCGAGCTCGTTGTTGTCGAACACCGCACGACCCTTGATCAGATCTTCGACCACGGTCTGCCCAGTGCGCGGCGATCGGAAACGGATCGTGTAATCGCGGCCCGCGACCTTGTCGGGCAGAGCGACAGCGGCAAGTTCCGCCGCCGGGGTGCGCTCGCGGCATCTGCCATCGTAGCCGGGCTTGCGCCGCTCGCGTTCGGCCTGCTTGCGCATCGCGTCGAGTTCCGCCGCTGTGCAATAGCAGGGATAAGCCTTGCCATCGCGCAAGAGTTGCAATGCGCCCGCGCGGTAACGGTCGAAGCGGTTCGACTGAAAGTACGCGGGGTCGGGCGGTCCTTCGTCCCATTCGACGCCGAGCCAGCGCAAGCTTTCGAGAATCTCCTCGAGCGACTCCCTGGTCGAGCGCTCCCGGTCGGTGTCGTCGATCCGGAGGATAAAGACGCCCTGGTTATGACGAGCGAACAGGTAAGCGAACAGTCCTGAGCGAACGTTGCCGATATGCAATGCGCCGGTCGGGCTTGGCGCGTAGCGCGTGCGAACCGTCACCTCTCACTCCCACTCGATGGTTGCCGGCGGCTTCGACGTTATATCGTAAACGACGCGATTGACGCCGCGCGTTTCGTTGGTGATCCGGCTCGACAGGCGCGCGAGAAACGCGGGGCCGAGCCGCGCCCAATCCGCCGTCATGCCATCCTGCGACTCGACCGCCCGGATCGCGATCACGCTCTCGTAGCTGCGCCCGTCGCCCATCACGCCGACTGTTTTGAGCGGCAGCAGCACGGCGAACGCCTGCCACAAGCGCCGCCCCAGTCCCGCGA
>DASPQS010000118.1:0-5736 GCA_035624865.1 Binataceae bacterium (SeqCode)
AGCGCTTCGAATAGTGACTTAAGCCGGCGGGGCACATTGCGCGCGCAACTGCTGGTTCCTCCTGCGCAGGATGTTGTCGCGGTCTTTCCCCCAGGTCGAGTCTCGAACCGCTGGCGTCCCCCGGCCACCGGGTCTATAGGAATTCCACGAGGTTGCGACGCGCAATGACCACTCCGGCAGGCTATCGCCGCACCAAATCCGATGAGAATCCGCGCCTCGACTCGCCGGACTACGAAAGCACCCGCAAACGCGTCCCGATCCATGCGCCCATCCGCCTCGAACATACGCTCTCGGAAATCACCGGACCGCGCTCCTGGGCCGTCGCCACTCCAGCGGACGCCGACCTGACCCATTTCAACAACGGCGAAGCGCTCGGCGAGCGCATCATCGTTGCCGGCCGCGTGCTCGACGACGACGGCCGCGCGCTTGCGGGCACCCTCATCGAAATCTGGCAGGCCAATTCCGCCGGCCGCTACGCCCACGACGCCGACAATCACGACGCTCCGCTCGACCCGCACTTCTCCGGCGTTGGCCGCGTGGTTACCGGCGCGGACGGCTCCTATCGCTTCACCACAATCAAGCCGGGCGCCTATCCATGGCGCAATCATCCGAACGCATGGCGTCCCGCCCATATCCACTTCAGCCTCTTCGGTCCCGCCTTCGCCACCCGCCTGGTGACCCAGATGTACTTTCCGGGCGATCCGCTGCTTCCGCTCGACCCCATCCTGAGCAGCATCCCGGACCAATCCGCGCGCAACCGTCTCGTCGCCGCTTTCGACCTCGTCACCACCGTGCCCGGCTATGCCTTGGGTTACCGCTTCGATTTCGTCCTGCGCGGACGCGAAGAAACTCCCGCGGTGCGATGATGTCCGCCGGCCGCACTCCATCGCAGACCATCGGCCCGTTCTTCCATCGCGCGATGCTGCGCGACGACGGCAACGACCTCGCGGCGCGCGGCGCCCTCGGCGTGCAAATCGTGATCGAGGGGCGCGTGCTCGACGGCGACGGCCTCCCGGTCGGCGACGCGATGGTCGAGATCTGGCAGGCCAACGCCGCCGGCCGCTACGACCATCCCGACGACCGGCAGGACAAGCCGCTCGACCCCAACTTTCACGGCTTCGGCCGCACCGCGACTGACGCCGACGGCTACTTCCGCCTTCGCACGATTAAACCGGGTCCGGTGCGCGAAACCGGCGATTTCACCCAGGCTCCGCACATCAACGTCTCAATTTTCGCCCGCGGCCTGCTGAACCGCCTCGTCACCCGCATCTACTTCCCCGACGAATCCCTCAACTCCACCGACCCCGTCCTAAGCGCCGTCCCCGCCCCCCGCCGCCCCACCCTCACCGCCCGCCGCATTGGCGAAGAATCGGCGAATCGCTTCCGCTTCGACATAATTCTCCAGGGCCCCGCCGAGACCGTCTTCTTCGACGCCTGACCAGCGTTACACAGATTAGAGTTTGCTGGCAGGGTGAAATATTTCACTCCCCGCGCAAGCCGCCGAAGACCTGGCGCAGCAGCGGCGTGACCTGCGCCGCCGGGTTGGTCCGGATCTTCACCTCCTCCTGCCCGACCACGTAGAACAGTCCATCGAGGCTCTTCTGCACGACATAGTTGTTGAGGTCGAAACTCTGGCCGACGCCGCCCAGCAGCCCGCCGAGCCCCATCGAACCGCTCTGATAGTGGGCCACCAGATCGTCGTACTGCTTGGTCACCGAATATTCCGCCATGGTCTTCTTTACGATCGGCGCAAACGCCACCCTGAGATCATCTGACGTCTTTGCCTTGAAATAATCCGTCGCCGAATGGCCACCACCCGTGACGATCCGCTGCGCGTCGCTGAATGTCATGTTCTCGATCGCACGCTCGAAGATCGGCTCGGCCTTTGGCGCCGCCGCCTCCGCCGCACGATTCATGCTCAGCACGAATTGATCGATCTTCGGACCGTAACCGACTGCACGCAGGCCGGTTTCGAGCGGCTTCAACTGATGCGGCAGCAGGATCTTGATCGCGGCGTCCTTGAAATAACCATCGGGGCGGCCGGTCAGATGCACCGCCTCGACGGTCGCGTGCGCAAGCGCTTCCTTCAGGCCGGCCGCGGCCTGACCCTGACTTGCCACAGATACTTTGAGCAGGTGCGCGTGCCCCGATGCGTCATCCGCGAACATCTTCGCACCGGTCGTGAGAGTCAGTGCCGTGAGCGCGGACGCGATCAGGAAGATTCGATTTCTCATATAGGAATTGCTCGAGGGTTTTTGGATCGTACAAGATGCGACGGCTGCGCGAGTCGTGCGAACCCTAGCACTAAAACTTTCGGCGCCCAACCCGCGTCAAACGAGCAGCGCGAATAGCCAGAGTGAGCGGACACACTTCGCTTTTCGACAAATGGCGCAACGCGATCGCATCGTGGTAAAGAGTTAGAGCCGCAAGGAGGAACACTATCAATGGCGGGAATACTGGATGGCAAGGTCGCAATAATCACAGGCGCGGGCTCGGGTATCGGCCAGGCTACCTCGCGAATCTTCGCGCGCGAGGGCGCCAAGCTCGTGCTTGCCGACGTCGTCGAAGAGGGGGGCAACCGCACGCTCAAGCTGGTGCAGGATCTCGGCGCGCAGGCGATCTTCGTCAGATGCGACGTGTCGAAAATGAGCGATGTCGAGGCGACGGTGGCGAAAGCCGTTCAGACCTACGGACGGCTCGATTGCGCCTTCAATAATGCGGGTATCGAGGGGCAGCGCGGTGAGACCCATGAATGCTCGGAAGAAAATTGGGCGCGCGTCATCGCGATCGATCTGACCGGCGTATGGCTGTGCATGAAGGCGGAGATCGCGCAATTGCTCAAGCAGGGCAGCGGCGGCGCGATCGTCAACACTTCTTCCGGCGCAGGACTCGCGGGTGTCCGCGGGATGCCCGCTTACGTCGCCGCCAAGCACGGCGTGGCGGGACTCACGCGCGCGGCGGCGCTCGAGTACGGCAAGCTCGGAATCCGGATCAACGCGGTGTGCCCGGGACCGATCCGCACGCCGATGATGGGCCGGCTTACGCATGATCGCCCGGACATCGAGCAGCGCTTTGCGCGTTCGGAACCGCTCAAGCGGCTGGGCGAACCCGAAGAGATCGGCGAAGCGGTGGCGTGGCTGTGTTCGGACCGCGCATCGTATGTCACCGGACTCCCGATGCCGGTGGACGGCGGCTTCATGGCATCATAGAGCGCGGAGCAGCTTATTTCTGCTCATCATGGGTGGCGCCGCGCCAGATGCGATCGCATCTGCGCGGCGCTCTTCGGATTTTGCCGTCGCGCGATCGCGAACCGCCGAAAGTTAGATCAACGATAACCTCAACATCATCGCGTCTTAACCTCGGCGTTTGCAATTCTCATCGGTCGAGCGCAGGATTTGACGTGGTTCGGAAGAACACCCTGTCCTAGATGTTCTCCCCAACCTTTCCGTTGGTTCTTGGTGAACGAAAGAAGCGGAGGGGTGGGACGTGATAATCCTCATACAGTCGTCAGGCGACCCTCGCAGCGAGTTCGAGGTCGATCAGGAACTGCAACGGGCGTTCAGCGCTCTGCATAGCGCCCGGATCCGCGCGCTGGGCGGCGGCAGGTTCATGGACGGTTCCGGCTATGTCGTGCTCGCTCACGATGCGGATGGGACAGCGGCGCTGGCAGCGCTCAAAGGGGCCGGCGTACGCGCGTCCGAATTAAAGCCGCACGTGGATCCCAACGCGCGCCGACCAAGCGGCCCATTGCTCCATCACCGCTAATCGCGCTCGCGCTGCTGCGATCGAGTGCGCGAGTCACGAACTCGGTTTGCGGCCTTCGGATTGATCGAAACGGCGGCGCGCCAGTTCGAAGACGTGCCAGTTGCCCGTGTTCCAGGTCACGGTCAGCTTGCACGCGCGAATCTTCCAGCCGTCAGCGGTTCGCACGAAGCGATTGGTGTAGTAACCGAACATGGTCTGGTCGCTTGCGCCGTTCTCGTTGGGAAGATGATGGCGGGCTTGCACGTGGGCGACGCAGGTCGCTTCGTCGCCGGCGATCGTGATCACGTGATTCGTGATCATGTGTTGCGTGGCGGCGAGGCCGCTGATCGTGCGGCGCACAGTCTCGACCCATCGATCGGCGCTGAGGCGCCGTGGCTCGCCGCCCATGGCCGACGTGAAGTCGGTCTCTATCTCGTCGGTGAAGCACGATCGATAGAGGGGCCAATCGCGCATATCCACTCCGGTCGCATAGCGGAGCTGCACGTCGCTGATGGCAGCGCGATCGAGCAGGTACTGAAGCTTATCATTGTCGGTGGTGGCCATGGCGCGACTATACGGCTCGGCGGTTGCGGATCGCCAGAGCTGTGACGGAACCGCGAGGCCTACGGAAAGAGATCGCGCATCTCGGGGATCACCCACAGAGGCGGCTCGCTGCGGGCGACGCGCTGGATGTTGGCGTAGCCGTTGTGGAAACGCTTGCGGAAGCTGTCCACCGTAGGGCCCGCGCTGTGCGGCGTCAGGACGACGTTGGGCAGCGTCAGGATTGGATTTGCGGGATCCGGCGGCTCCTTATCGAGAGTATCGAGGCCGGCGCCGAGGATGCGGCCCTGCACAAGGGCTTCGGCCAGCGCGGGCTCGTCTACTACCTCGCCGCGGCAGGTGTTGATCAGGATCGACTTGGGTTTCATGCGGCTTAGGGCATCCGCATCGATCATCCTGCGGGTACTATCGTTGAGGGCGACGTGCAGGCTGACGATGTCGGCGGTCTCGAGCAACTGGTCGAGCGGGAGGTACTCGACTCCCAATTCCGCTTCTTCGGCCGGGCTCGGCCGGAAGCTGTCGTAGTAAATCACACGCGTATCGAACGCCCTAATGCGCCGCGCAACCTGGCGGCCGATATTGCCGAACCCGACCAGGCCGACTGTCTTCCCCTCGAGCTCGAAGATATCGACGGCGCGCGGGATACCGCGATGCCATTGGCCGCTCGCGACGTTGTGATGAAACGCAATCAGTTTTCGATAGACCGCCAGCATCAGCATGATGGCGTGCTCGGCCACCGCGACGGAGTTGGCACCGCCGTTGGAACAGATCGGGACGCGCGCTTTGCGCGCGCCCTCGATATTCACCATGTCGTAGCCGGCGCTCAGCACCTGGACCAGTTTCAGGCGCTTGGCGGCCGCGTAAGCTTCATCCGGAAGAAACCACACAAACCCGAGCAGGTATTCTGCCTCGCGCATCTCAGCGGCGATCTGGTCGCGGCTCGTTCGCGGCGGCAGCATCTTGAGAGCAAAGCCCTCCGGCTTCATCCGTGGAACGAGGTCGAGAACGTCGGGCGGCATCTCGATGCCCTGGGTGAATAGGATCGTTTCTTCCGCCATGGCAATTCTCCCGGGCGTATGGTCTTCAGAGAAACGAAACCGCCATCGTCGCCCTGCCGGTGCCGGAAGCGCCCGGCGCGCGCGAGTACTTCCATTTGGGAAGTACACGCGAGCCGAGGCGCTGCCGGCATCTCACGGCAAGGTAACGGCTGTGATCACGCGGCAAAAATCTCCTCGAAGAAGGCCTTCAGCGCCTTCCACGAGCGCTCGTCCGACAGCTTGTTGTAGGCAAGCGCGGGGTTGCCGATTTTGCCCGCCTCGGGATTGGTAAAGCTGTGCACGGTGCCACCGTAGCTGATGACCTGCCAATCCGCGCCGGACTTTTTCATTTCGTCTTCGAACGCATTGACCTGGGCGGCGGGAACGAAGGGGT
>DASPQS010000119.1:0-8960 GCA_035624865.1 Binataceae bacterium (SeqCode)
GAATGCCATGCGACCGCCCGCGCCCGCATGGCCGAAGGACCCATCCCCCAGCATCGGCTCGATCGCGCGCGGCAGCTCGAAACCCAGTCCAAACCTCTGCGGCCCCGGTCCGGCCAGCACCATCAGCTCAGGCGGCGCGCCGATCCCTTCGTTTTGAGACTCGCGGGCGCGCTCGATAGTCTCGCTCGCCAGCAGCCGGACGCCACCGACCGCCCCGATGCAAGCGGCGTACATTTTTGCGAGAGCGCGCGCATTCGCGATTCCGTTGCCGAACGGCAGCTCCGCGGCGTGAGCCTCGCGAGTATTGATAATCGCCAATCCCTCCATTCCCGCAGTCATCATGTTCAACATGGCGCGCACGGGGCGTGAATTCAGGTCCAGCCCCAGAGCGGAGAACAGCGCGCGGGCCTGCTCCTCGGTCGGCTGAGATGCTGGAAGAATATGCGGTGCGACGCGATGCTCCTGCTCCGCCGGAAGGCCGATCCACAGGTCGATCTCGAGCGGTCCGGCGATATTCTCGCTGACAAACCGACCGACGGTTTTTCCGGACACCCGCCGGACGAGCTCGCCGGCGAGAAATCCGAAGGTCACAGCGTGATAGAAGTAGGCCGAGCCCGGTTTCCACCACGGCGCCATGCTCGCGAGCGCGGCCGTACAACGGTTCCAGTCGAGCAGCTCGCGCCCCGATATTCCGGCCTCCTCGTTGAAGTGCATCAGCCCGGCACGATGCGTCAGGATATCGCGGACCGTGATCGCGCTCTTTCCTCCCGCAGCAAACTCAGGCCAATAGCGCGCAACTGGTGCGTCGTAGTCGATCAGCCCCTGCTGCGCGAGCATATGCACGCAAACCGCGGTGACCGCCTTGGTACATGACATCAATATCGAGATGGTTTCGCCGGTGAACGGACGGCCATTGATTTTGTCGGTTCCCGCCCACAGGTCAACGACTCTCCTGCCGTGGCGAAATACGCATAACTGGGCGCCGCCCGGGTCGTCAGCCTGCCCTTGCGCGAACGCATCGCGGACCGCCTCGAACCCCTTTTCTACCGTTCCTTCAGCTCGCATGGTCGCCACCCGAAATGACTCCTTGCGTGATGTCGCCAGCCAGGCTCGCTTGGGTCCGGCTCATGTTGAGACTCGCGCGCGAGCCGACAGAGTATTCACTTCTACGTCGAGCGATCGGCGATGCTGCGCCGGTCGGCCTCAACTTCTTCAAACCAGTTAGCAAGCTCATTAGTCATTCTGGCAGTGCGTTCCGGCTCTGACGCGGCAAGGTCATTGCTCTCCGATGGGTCATTCTCGATATCGAATAGCTGAGGAGCCGGGATGCGGAATTGCCTCGGCCTCGGTTCGGGGCTGGCGACGATGCCGCGGTACTTCTCGGGATTGAACTTCGACTCGAAGTCCATCAACAAGTCTTCGCGCTGTACCTCCATCAACTCGTTGATCGCGGGGCGCAGCAACTTCCACTTGCCGTCGCGCATTGCGGCATTGCATTCGCCGGCCGGCGCGTACCGATTCCACTGCCAGAATCGAACTGTCGTAGCCTTGCCCCGTTGACCCTGGAGCAGCGGCAGCACGTTCATACCGTCCAGCTTTAGATCGGGCGGCGGTTGGACGCCGGCCACCGCCAGGAGCGTCGGCGTCCAGTCGGTCAGATGAACCATGCCGTGGAGCAGGCGGCGGCCGTCGAGTCCCGCCGGCCACCGGATAATCGTCGGCAGGCGAATCCCGCCCTCGAGGACCAGGGTTTTGGCCCCCGCGAACCCGCAGTTGAAGCGATCGGTGCACATCTCACCCTTTCCGCCGAACTGAGGTCCGTTGTCGCTCGAAAACAGGACCAGGGTGTTTTCCGCAAGCCCATGCCGATCGAGTTCCGCGAGCACGCGGGCCACGCCTCGATCCATCGCGCGAATCATTCCGTAGATCCGAGCCACCGCCTCAGTGAATTTGCCGGTCTCGCGCGATGGCTTCGCATCGGCTTCATCCACTTCGAAGGGGAAGTGCGGCGCGTTGTAGGCAAGATACAGAAAAAACCGCTCCGCGCGATGCCGCCGGATAAATTCGACAGCTTCGGCTGTGAACACATCGGTCAGGTATCGACCGTCGGCCTTCGCGATAGAGCCGTTGCGATCCAGTCTCCAGTTCCAGTATGGCTGCCATCCGCCGCAGAAGCCGGCGAACTCGGAGAAGCCGCGGCGATTGGGATGGTAGCGGAGGTCGAACGCGCCGTTGTGCCATTTCCCGACCAGCCCGGTGGCGTAGCCCGCGCGCTTCAGCAGGTCGGCGATCGTCACTTCGCGAAGGGCGAGACGATCGAGACCGCGAGTCTCGAGCGTATCGATCACGCCGGTCCTGTGCGGATATCGGCCGGTCAGCAGCGAGGCGCGGGCCGGTGCGCACACCGGCGACGCGGAATAGTGCTGCGTGAGGCACAGGCCCTCGGCCACGAGCGCGTCGAGCGCGGGCGTCGTCGATGCGCCCGCGTTGAAGCATCCGAAGTCGCCGTAGCCCATGTCATCGGCGAGGATCAGGACAATGTTGGGCCGGTCACTCATTCCCTTAAATCACCATGGCGCCGCATCGGCCACCACGTAGACGCCGTCGCGCAGCGGAATTGGTACGCCCTTATCGAGCCTGAGCCGTCCGCATCCGACACTCCTCCTTGAGCCGAAATTTTCATTTTCACGCTTCGCGGCACAAATGCTTTCGCGGGTTACTTCTAGATGGGCGCCGGCGGCCGCTACTGCCTGCCTTGCTTCATTGCCTTCAAATCAATTGAGCGCGCTTTTGGGTCAGCACGATTGCCGAACCGATCGGGACGCCGAGACCAAGCACCAAGGTTGCGACCATGAATGCAGGTGACAGGGGTTTATCGGTAGTGTGCATCGAAAACAGCACCATGTTTACGACCACATACGCGGCGTACGCCCATCCGAGCGGCAGGGCAATTCGGCGCATCTGCCAGATCGCGATTCCGTATATGACCAGGATAAGGCCGAACAGCGGGCCGAGGATGTCGTTGGGTACTCCGGAGAGGCGTATGCCGAAAAATACAAAACCCGTATGCGCATCGGCAAGGACAGGTTTCAGGAAATTCGAGAGCGCGAGCAAAGCAAACAGGATGGCGGATAAAGTGAGAAACCAACCACGTTTTCGTTCCATCGGTTTCCTCCATCGGCGCGTGCAGCCGACGGAGTTCATCTATCTTGGTAGCTGCATGGCTGTCCAGATGGGTTCGTGGAAAACGGAGAGCTTTTGCGCACGCCGGGCCGAATCGATCGCCTGCGCCACCCGTCTCTCGTTCAAGATCGGCCAAATTTCGATTGCTTGTGCTACGGCCCGCCCAGCGCTATGGGATAGGCAAACCGGGGACGCCAAAATCGAAATCCCCGCCAAATGGATTCGCGCTCAAACCGCGGCGTCACGGTAGTGTCAAAGGGTTCGTCCAAGCGCTTGAATGTGTTCGAGACAGGAGAATCCAAAGTGGTAAAAAAAACGGCACTCGCAATAATGTTGTTGTCATGGCTCATTGGCTTAGGCCCGCTCAGCTCGTTGGCTGACGACCTCTTCATCTATCCCACCAAGAATCAGAGTGCTGAGCAGCAGGACAAGGACAAGTGGGAGTGCCGCGCATGGGCGACCAAGCAAACCGGTTTTGATCCGACGCTACGACCTACCGCTTCAACTCCGCCTCCGGCACGGGAAGCGCCGAGAGGCGGGTTGGTGCGTGGTGCGGCGGGCGGTGCGGCACTTGGCGCAGTTGGCGGCGCTATCGGGGGAAGCGCCGGAAAGGGAGCGGCGATAGGCGCGGCAGCCGGAGGGCTGCTCGGTGTAATGCGCCGCAATGACCAAGCTCGACAGGAGCAGTACACGCATGAACAATGGGCACAGCAGAACATCGGGCAGTACGAGCAGAACCGGTCTGCCTGGGTTCGTGGCGTAAAAGCGTGCCTCAGCGGCCGCGGATACACCGTTCAATAGTCAATCGATGCGTGCAATAGACCGTGACATAAGAAGCTACGTTGGATGAGTATCGAGTAGTCCAAAAGCACCAGGGAGTGGGCGATGAAAACTATAGCGGCGATAGCTGTCTGCATTTTGCTCAGCCCTACTTACCAACAATTGTCGTTCGCGGAGGAGCAGCCCCAACCCGGGTCAGCCGCGGGCGCACAGGCCTCTGTCGCTCCCGCCGACGATCTCCATTTCGTCAACGTGCTGACATTCCGCGGCGAAGTAGTGTCCGCTGATCCGGCAAAGCTTCTCATCACACTTAAACGCCCGAATGGTATAACTTCAACTTTTGAAACTCGCAGCCAAAAGGACCTCGACGCGTTCAAGACGGGGAATCGCGTGGTCGCCCGGTACGTCGAGGGAGCTCAGATCCAGACGAGAAAGGCCGGAAAGGAGGTCAGCTCGGTGAAAGACGGGATGATCATGGCCGAGCCCTCAGGGAAGAATCGGGCAGTTATCGCGTGGGTAGCAGCCCTCGATCCTGTCGATCAGGAGGTTACGGTCAAGGGCTCGGACGGCAGCATCGAGACCATAATGGTGATGAATTCAGATAAGGTCTATCTCAAGGTCGGCGATGAGGTTGTGATTACGCACGCCCACGCGCTTGTCCTGTCTCTCGAGAAAGAGAACTGATTAATCAATGGGGAACGTCCGCATCATCAATACGTCCGGGTTTGAGCCTTCGGCAGGCAGATCGATTATCGACCGGGCAAGACTGGCCGCTGGACATTTCAACACTTTCGGAACTTCTGGTAAGAACAGGGCGGGGCATCATGATGAAGACCGAAGGGGGCGGCGCCGCCTATCTCGACGCGATTACTCCCGCCTGGCTGAATACCGTGCTGGCCGGCACGCTCGGAAAGGCCCATGTGGTCGCAGTGAAAACGGCGCGCGTGGGCACAGGGCACGTCGGCGACAGTTTTCGACTGACACTGGATTTCGACCGGCCGACCGATGCGCCAGCTTCGCTCGTCGTCAAGCTGCCATCCGCCGATCCGACGAGCCGGGCCGCGTCCGTGGCGATGCGCACCTACGAGGTCGAGACCGGCTTCTATCGTGAGCTGGCCCGCGACCTGAAGATTCGGACGCCGCACTGCTACTACGTCGCGTACGAGCCCGCGGCCGACGAGTTCGTGCTGCTGCTCGAGGATCTCGCCCCCGCCCGCCAGGGCGACCAGCTCGCGGGCTGCTCGATCGATCAAGCGGTGCTCGCGGTCCAGGAAATGCCGAAACTGCATGCGCCGTTCTGGGGGAACCCCAAGCTGGCAGCAATTCCGTGGCTCAATCGCGGCGGCCCGGCCGGCTCTGCTGGTACGGCCACGCTGGTAGGCAGCCTGTTCGACGGCTTCCGAGACCGCTATGCCGACCGCCTCGACTCCGACGTGCTCGAGCTTGCCGAGCGGTTGATTCCACGGCTGCCCGGATACTTTGCCAATCGTCCCGGCGCATGGACCATAATGCACGGTGACTTTCGGCTCGACAATCTGATGTTCGGAACTGACCTGGGCGGGCCGCCGATCGCCGTACTCGATTGGCAGACCGCGGCCCACGGTCCGGGTATCAGCGATTTGAGCTACTTTATCGGCGCCAGCCTGATGCCCGACGCGCGGCGCCGCCACGAGACCGATCTGGTTCGCCTCTATTACGAGAGCCTGATCGCATCGGGCGTCGATGGCCTTGGTTGGGACCAGTGCTGGACCGAGTACCGCCGCTATACGTTTGCGGGGCTGGTCATGGCCATCGCTGCCTCGATGCTGGTGATGCGTAACGCGCGGGGCGACGAAATGTTCATCGCGATGGCCCAGCGTCACGGGCGCCAAGCCCTCGACCTGGAATCCGAGAAGCTCCTCATCTGACACAGGTGACCCAATGACAAAACTGACCGCGATGGATGAGTACTTCGTGCATCAGATCCCCGAGCCGCTGCCCAATGTAGTGACCTGGCACGAGCATTGGCGCGAGAGTCTGTTCTTCGTGCTCCACCCCCGCGAGCAGTTGGGAGATGTTATCATCCTGACGCTCGCGCATTTTCCTGCGCGCAAAGAGATGGACTGCCTCCAGCTCGGCCGCGTCGGCGATGCCGCCGCGTTTGCCCGCCACGTGCGGCCGTACGACGGCGACCCGCACACGATGCGCGTCGGTCCCGCCCGCTTCGAATTCGTCGAGCCGTTCAAGACTGTGCGCCTGCACGTCGATGAGGTCCCGCAAGCGCCCGTCTCGCTCGACCTCACGTTCACCGCTCGCACCCGGGCCTGCGGACTGCGCCGGGGAACGATGAAGGCGGGACACGAGATCATTTGGGACCAGAGCCATATGATCCAGTCCGGCATTTACAACGGCACGTTCAAACACGCGGGCAAAACTTACGAGGTGCGCGATTGGTGGGGCCAGCGCGACCATTCGTGGGGAATCCGGGATCACGCTCGCTGTCCCATGTGGATGTGGCTGGCGGTCCAGTTTCCCCAGGGAATGTTCTCCGTATGGCACTGGGAGTATTCCAATGGCGCAACGGTTTACACCGACGGTTGCTTCGCCCCCGCCGACGGCGGAGAGCCGGTCCCGGTCATCCGATTCAATCACGACCTGCACTGGATCGGCGCCAACCGCCAGACCGTCAGCTATGGCCGTGACGGCGAGGATGTAACCGGCCTGGCCGGACGGGTCGAAATCACGCTCGAAGGAGGCCGCACGGTTGCGATCGAAGCGCAGGGGCGCTGGGCGCAGCGCTACGGCCCGGTCGGCGGCGGACTGAGTGAAATGATCGTGCGCTCCTCCGACGGATGGCAGGGCACCGCCATTTATGAAGTGACTGGCGCCTATCACCATCACTTCTTTCCGATCGCCCGCGCCGAGCGACTGCCGCCCGGCTGATCGGGCAAGGCGCGATTCCCGCCCGCCGCAATCGGCGCGGGTGCGGCCCGCCGCAATCGTCCCCGGCGGTGGAGCTGCACCGCGTTGAGGGACGGTTTGGCGATCGGTTTCGTTGATCTGCTCTGGCAGGCGGGGATTTATGGCCATCCGGCTAGGGTGAAATTCCTGGCTCTCTCGGACGTTTTTCCCACTCGCGATCAAAACCTTTTCCGGGGTCCCTCCGGCGCCTGCCCAATTAACTAAATCGTTCGAAGCGCCTATGTTGAGACTTAGAACAAGTCAGGAAGTGAGTTCAGGAGGTGGACTGAGATGATTAGCTACAAAGGCGGCAACCCGGCGAAAGACGGTTTCTATTGGAAGAAAGGTGAGTGGGAGATCGTGACGGTTGAGGGAGCCAACGGCAAGCTGCCGGGCGGCACCGAATGCGAATATATCAAGGTGCCGGGCCTTCTGTTCGTCCCGGCCGCGATCGCGCTCAGCGTACCATTCGTAATTTTCCTGCCCTTCATCGGCTTCGCGATGCTGTTCGTGCTGGCCGGGAGGAAGGTGGGCGGACGCCTGGGGGTCGCTTGCCGCGCATTGGCGGAGAGGCTGGCGCATCGGCGGGCCGTGGCAGCGGAGACTGCGGGACGCTACTGAGGGAGTTTGCGAAGGGCTTCGGAGTGGCTACTTCTGACGACCAGAGTCTGATGGAACGATGTAGGCAGTGCGAGATTCCGATCGATATCATGCGACGGCGCAGCGTGCGGTTGCGCCGTCGCGCCGGCTGGTCTGATTCGGCTTCCAGTTTGCGGTTGGCGCGCGAATAATCCCGGCGGCGAAATCGACCATCGTCCCGTGCCGCCGAGCCGTCCCTCTTCAAAACTTCATCCGCGTGACGAAGCGGCAGCCGTTCCGGCTACCTTTGGATAAAGACGCTCAGCTGCTGGCGGAGCACCAGATTCTCGGCTCCGAATTGCGCGCGAGACTTGGAACGCGCGCGCATCATACAGGCCAGCAGTCTCAGCCACTCAGCCATCGGGCGGCAAACCAGCCGACTCAGCGCGAATTGTCACTTGGATCGAGTTTTCGGCAGCCACGATGCCATTCTGCCCCGTCGTGCTTGTTGGCGGGCGCGATCGCGCCGAGCCGGCTCGATGGATGGTGGATTCGCGATTCCATTTGACACGCGCTCCTGGCCCCGGCGATCGTGGAAGCGATCTGCAGAGGAGCCACGCCTCCCTCAGAGCAGGTCTCCGAGCAAGCTGCTTTTGAAAATCGTCACCGGCGCGGCTGACTGCTACCCATCCTGTTCGAGGAACGTCAACTCGACAGCAACGGTGGGAAGATCCGAGCGCGAATCGCCGGTCTTGAAAAACGCACCCGCCAGCGTCAATGGCGCCTCGTTGCGGAGCCATGCCACGCGCCGGTACGTTTCCCCGCGAAAACTCGGCTTGCGATATACGGTACGCGCGCGCGCCGCGAACAGCCGCGTTAAATCATGGCCCGCAGCTTGAAGCAGGTCGACGGCGTATTCCTCCATAACGCGCAGATAGACCATCCCGTTGACATGGTGATTGAGATCGGTCTGTCCATAGTGCCACGCATGTATATCCGTCTCGGCGAAATCAGGTTTGCGGGCGAGGTCGACGATAGTTTCGATGCTTGGAACTTCGATTACGCGGCTCGGCTGTGACCCCAATCCCAGCTCCGGCGGCAGGTTGGTGATGCGCCGTCGCTGTGGGTCTGGATGGTAGCGGGTGAAGACGTTCAGCGCCCTGGCGCGAGCCAGCGTCGTTCCGGTTGCATCGCCGACGACGTGACGCCCTTCGCGCACGATGTGCCGCACGGCTCCCGATTCATCCAGCGTTCGCCCGAGCCACGATTCCCCGCGAACCCGGACTCGGGAAGCCGGATCGCACGGAACGTCGGCGGTTTCCAATTCCGTGTAGACGAGCGGAGTGAAGATACCTGCCATGTCGGCGAAATTATGCAGCCCACGCAGGATGCGCGGCCACGGCATGAAATGTGACCGTCCGGTATACTCCCAGACCGAGGAAAGCCTGATTGAGCGATTTTCGGTCAGGGTCTGGAAG
>DASPQS010000120.1:0-3536 GCA_035624865.1 Binataceae bacterium (SeqCode)
CACGCTCTTCAACATGGTCGGCTTCCAGACCAAGATGACCTATCCCGAACAGCGCCGCGTCCTGCGCATGATACCGGGCCTCGAACGCGCCGAATTCGTGCGCCTCGGCTCGCTCCATCGCAACACCTTCGTCGATTCGCCGCGCCTGCTGCTGCCGACGCTCCAGCTCCGCGCGCGCCCCGACCTCCTTCTCGCCGGCCAGATGATCGGCGTCGAGGGCTACGTCGAATCCGCCGCCGCCGGACTCCTCGCGGCGATCAACGCCGCCCGCATCGTCACCGGATCCGAACCGCTGGTCCCGCCGCGCGAGACCGCGCTCGGCTCCCTCGTCGCCTATATCACCGACACCAGGCGCCGCGACTTCCAGCCCATGAACGCGAATTACGGCCTGATGCCGCCGCTCGACCCGCGCATCCACCGCCGGCAAAAGAAGACCGAGATGGGCCGTCGCGCGCTCGCCGCGCTCGACGCATGGGTCGCGTGCAACGATCTCGAGTCTCCTACCCAAACTTCGCCGCGCTTTATGGAACCGCCACCGCTTGTCCAGGGCGAGGGATGAACACGATCAAACTCGCCGCGCTTGACGTGGGCACCAACACCGTCCTGATGCTGGTGGCGGAACGCGATTCCGCCGGCGAGGTTCGCACGCTCGCCGACCTCGCGCGGATTACGCGCCTGGGCCGCGGCGTCGACGCCAACGGCAGTCTCGACCGCGACGCGGTTGCGCGCACCCTCGATACCATCGCCGAATTCGCCGCCACGGCGCGTGCGCTCGGCGCCGGGAAGATCGTGGGCGCTGCGACCGCCGCCGTGCGCGACGCCGATAACGGCCCCGCCTTCATCGCCCAGGTCAAGGATCGCGCCGGCATCGACCTCGACGTCATCTCCGGCGAGACCGAGGCGCAACTCTCGTGGCTCGCCGTGCGCAAGGGACTCAAGCTCGATCCCGCCGACAAGGTTTTGGTGGTCGATATCGGCGGCGGCTCGACCGAACTGATCCGCGCCGAGCCCGGCCGCAAGCTCGACGTCGCCAGCCTCCAGATCGGTTCGGTCCGCCTCACCGAACGCATCGTCCATCACGACCCTCCGCTCGCGCGCGAAGCCGCCGACCTCCGCCTCGCCGTCGACGACGCGCTGCGCGCGCTCGGATGGGATTTCGCGCCCGACACGATGGTCGGGATCGCCGGCACCGTCACCACCGTATGCGCCACTGCGCTCCGCCTCGCCAAGTACGATCCGGCGATCGTGCACGGCTATCGGCTTTCGCTCGCCCAGGTCCTCGAAACTCTCGCCCGGCTCGGCGCCGTGCCGCTCGAACAACGCAAGCAGCTCCCCGGTCTCGAACCCGCCCGCGCCGACGTTATTCTCGCCGGCACCGCCATCCTCGAACGCGTGATGGGCCACTTCGGGCTCGACCATGTGATAGTCAGCGATCAGGGCGTGCGCTGGGGCCTGCTCTGGCGCGAACTGGAAAACAAGCCCTTGTGATCCTGAGCCTCGGGCGTCCTTTCAGATCCAGCGCCGCACCCGAGCCTTGTAGTCCCGATACTCCACACCAAACGCGCGCTCCAGGTAGGCTTCCTCCCGGTCGATCACCCAGCGCCTCATGATCACGATCACCACCGGCAACAAGAGCAGCGCCCAAAGCGCGTCCAGAAGGATCGCGAGGCCGCAATAGACGAAGACCAGTCCAAGATAGAGAGGGTTGCGCGTGAAACGGAACGGTCCTGCGACCACCAGCGACCGGCTCGGCCGGTCCGGCCTGATCGAAGCGTTCGCCCTGCGCATGACGCGGATCGCCGCCAACATCAGCACAAGCCAGGCCACAACCAGTGTCAAACCCAGAATCGTTTCGAGCCGACGCGGCAGGTTCACGGCAGGCAGCCGCCGGCTAATCACGACGCCGACAATTAGTGCCGCCGCGTAGATACCCGGCGGAAAAACCTTTACGCCCGGACTGTCCTGCTTGTCATTCACACGCTTCCGGTACCGTCTCGATAAAACACATTGAGACTATCAACGGGTCTGAAACGAGATGTCCGCTATCAATGAACTTTCGCGGCTACCGACGCCAATGCGTCCAATCTCTTCAACGCCTTGTCACGAGGTTCGCTCGGCTGCGCCAGCACCAGATGCGCGAAACCGAGATCGATCAGCCGCTTGCACGTGTCCTCCTTCGGTGCGAACACGGCGATGGCCAATTCGATAGTCTCGAATTTGCGCCCCGCGCGGCTTGCCGCCTCGCGCAGCGTCTGCAGCCTGCGCGAAAGCGCGTCGAGCGGAGCCTCAACCGGGAACCACCCTTCGCAATACTCCACCACGCGCTCGAGTGATTTCGGCGAAAGAGAGCCCATCCAGACCGGCGGGCCACCGGCCTGCGCCGGCTTGGGCCAGCACCAGATCGGATCGAAATTCACCAACTCACCGTGAAATTCGGCGGCCTCTTCCTTCCATATCCGCTTCATCGCCTTGACGCGCTCGCCGGTCACGCGCCAGCGCTTCTTGAACGGCACCCCGTGATCTTCCATTTCTTCGGCGTTCCAGCCCGCGCCGATTCCCAGAATCACGCGGCCATTGGACAACGCGTCGAGCGAAGCCACCTGTTTCGCCAGATGGATCGGATCGTGCTCCGTCATCAGGCAGACTCCGGCGCCGACTTTGATCTTTGTGGTCGTCATCGCCGCGGCCGTCATCGCGATAAGCATATCGTGAACGTGCGAATATTCCTTCGGCAGCTCTCCTCCCATCGGAAAAGGCGTTCTGCGGCTGGCGGGGATATGCGTATGCTCGGGAAAAAATACCGAGGAGAAGCCGCGCTCTTCCGCGGCTTTGGCTAATTCATCAGGACGAATCGAATAATCCGTGGGAAATATCTCAACGCCGAAAGTCGCCATTGCTCACCTCCTCGTTCGAGCAGGTATTCGGATCGCGCGATTTCTCGACAGACCATACTCTGTCCGCGCTATCCTGGTAACCTTGCGGAGTCACGATTATCGGTACGGTATCCTCGAAAATCCTTCGAAAATCATGAATTGCTCGGCCTTGCCGTCTATAACTCTGAAAACTTGCACGCAGGCCTACCCTTCCATCAGGGCCTGCATATCGTTCAGCGCCTCCGCGAATTCCTCCATGAACTCGCTGACCACCACCCGGCTCGATTTCACGCTGTCGACCAGCCCCACCCCCTGCCCGACGAAATAGGTCACCAGTTCGCGCGCCTTCGGATTTCCCCGCTCCGCCGCGCGCTGCGCCGCTGCCAGCGCCGGTTCGCTGATCAAGGTCTGGAACGGCATCGGCAGCGGTCCCGGGCTATCCGGTCCTTCCCACGCCTCCGTCCACGCCGACTTCAGTTGACGCGAATACTTCCCGGTCCTGCACTTCGACCGCACCGTGTCCCGCGATCGCGCAGCGATCATTTTCTCGCGGAAGATTTCCGTCGTTTCCGACTCCGTCGTCGCCAGCCACACCGACCCCGTCCACACTCCCGCCGCGCCCATCGCCATGCACGCCGCCATCTGCCGCCCCGTCATGATTCC
>DASPQS010000121.1:0-2260 GCA_035624865.1 Binataceae bacterium (SeqCode)
CGAAGCATGTCGCCGAACGAGCAGAAAATAACCTCCGGGTTCGCGGCGATCTCGATCGCCTGGTCGACCGTTTCCTGCGCAGTGACACACACCGGACACCCGGGTCCATGAATCAGGCTGATTTGTTCGGGCAGCATCCGGTCGATCCCGAACCTGACTATCGCATGGGTCTGGCCGCCGCAAACCTCCATGATCTTCCACGGTCGCGTCGCCAGGCTCCGAATCGCGCGGGCAAACTTCTCGGCCGCTCGCGGGTCGCGGTATTCATCGACGTATTTCACCGTCGTGGCTCCTCGAGATCGGCCAGTGCCCCGATGCTTTCGAGGTACTCGAAGACCCGTCTGGCTTCGGATTCCTCGACCCGGGTGATCGCAAAGCCGGCGTGAACGATCACGTAATCGCCGACCTCCGCTTCGGGCACGCAGGCGAGACAGGCTTCCTTGATGATGCCGCCAAAGTCCACCCGCGCGGAGCGCAAGTCGTCGCCGGTGATACTGAGAATTTTACCGGGAACCGCTAGGCACATATTCACTCTCCCTCGCTGCCTGACGCGCAGCGGCGACCTGTCCAAAAGCAATTCCCCCGTCATTAGTCGGAATCCGGGCTGGTGCGTAAACCTGAAATCCGGCGCTCTCGAGCCGTTCGGTTACACGATGCAGCAGATATTCGTTCTGAAAGCATCCGCCGCCGAGTGCAATCCGACTGAGTCGCGCCGCCTGTGCGATTTCCAGTGCGAAAGCCGCGAGCGCATTGTGAAAACGCGCGCTGATGCGAGAGATCGGAATGCCTACGCGCAGATCGGCCACAACCGCCTCGAGCAGCGGCTTCCAGTCGCCGACCAAAAGCCCATCCTCGCGCCGCACCATGACCGGATAAGCACCCTCGCGCTCGGCGCCCGCGTCGAGCGCGTATTCGAGTTCCATCGCGGCCTGACCCTCGAAAGTCGCGACCCCGCGTACTCCGCACAGCGCGGCGATCGCGTCGAACATCCGCCCGATGCTGCTGGTAACGGGGGCGTTGAGCCGCCTTTCCAGGACGCCGCCAAGACGATCGGCCATGTCGCCCTCAAACCATCGAAGAACGCTGGCCGGCGGCTTCAGTCCTGCCGCGTGCAAGATCCCGAGAGCGCAGCGCCGCGGCTCGCGGATGGCGGATTCGCCCCCCACCAGGCGGAAGGACCGCATGGTGGCGACTCGCTCGAATCCGGCCCCGCGCACGACGATCGCTTCGCCGCCCCAGATACTGCCGTCGAGACCGTAGCCGCTGCCATCCCACGCAAAGCCCAGGACCGGCTCCTCGAGTCGATGCTCGGCGGCAACGGCCGCGAGATGCGCGTGATGATGCTGCACGCGAAGCAACGGCGCGCCAACTTCCGCGGCGAGTTGTTCCGCTACGATCGTCGACGCATAGTCCGGATGCAGGTCGCAAGCCACCAGGTCAATGCGGCATGGAAAAAAAGACCTCAGATCGTCGATAGCACGGCGCAACGCAGTCCGCGCGGATGCATTGTCGAGGTCGCCGATATGCTGGCTCATTACAACTTGGCGCCCGACTGCCAGGGCGACCGTGTTCTTCAGATGGCCCCCGAGTGCGAGGACCACAGGACCGCCAGTCGCGAGATCGATCGCAACCGGCGCATAGCCCCGTGCCCGCCGTATCATCCGGATGCCGCGCGCATTGGCGCTTACGACCGAATCGTCGATCGGACGCACGACCGCGCGGTCGTGCGTCAGAAACAGGTCTGCGATCTTCGCAAGCCGACCGTTAGCCTCTTCCGTTTCGATGCAAATCGGTTCATTCGAGAGGTTGCCGCTCGTGCACACCACTGGACCGTCGATCCCAGCCAGCAGCAGCGAATGCAGCGGACTGTTCGGGAGCATCACGCCCAACCTTGGATTCCCGAGCGCAACATTCCCGGCAAGCGCAGGGCGATTCGACCCCGGCCGGTCCAGCCGCTCGAGCAGGACGATCGGTGCGGCCTCCGAGCTGAGCGCCCGTTCCGCACTTGCGCATAGCGCGCAGTACTTGCGCACCACCTCGAGCGAAGGGAACATCAGCGCAAACGGTTTGTCGGGACGGTGCTTTCGCTCGCGCAGGCGCCCGACCGCCGCCTCGTCCAACGCGTTCACAATCAACTGAAAACCGCCGATACCCTTGAGCGCGACGATTTGGCCGCGCTGGATCGCTCCGGCCACCGCACGCAAGGCGGAATCGCCGGATGCGACTTGTCCGTTCGTCGCGTCGATCAGGCTGAGCTTAG
>DASPQS010000122.1:0-6016 GCA_035624865.1 Binataceae bacterium (SeqCode)
ATTCCACAGCCATCGACCGTCTGCGAGTATGTCGAGACATGAGGTTTATTATTATAGGAGGCAACTCGCAGTTGCGCTCACACGATGCCGCTCGTCAGGTAATTGATCGAAGACCCTGGCCGAGGCGGTGATGATCTGAAGAAATTACGAGATGGCGGCGCAGGTACAATTTGACTCCTATGCGATAACGCCGGTAGCGGAGCGGATCGCGGTGCTGGCCAGCGGCGGGCTCGACAGCTCGGTGATGCTCGGGCAGATCGCGCGCCGCGGCCGCCATGTGTTTCCGGTCTATATCCGGGCGGGCCTGCGCTGGGAACCGGATGAACTGAAGACGCTGCGCCGTTTCGTGCGCGCGCTTAGGCTGGAAAACGTCGAGCCGGTGACGATGCTGCGGCTGCCGATGGGCGACCTCGCCGGGGACCATTGGTCGATGACGGGACGCAAGGTTCCGGGTTACAACGCGGCACTGGCCTCGAACTATATCCTCGGGCGCAACCTGAGCCTGCTGTCCAAGGCGGCGATTTTTTGCGCGCGGAATCGAATCGGCGAGATCGCGATGGCGCCGCTCGAGAGTAATCCGTTCCCCGACGCGCGGCCGGAATTCTTCCGCGCTTTTGCGCGCGCGGTCGAACTCGGGGTGGGAATCAGGCTCCGGATCCGGACGCCGTTTGCCGGACTGAGCAAGGCCGAGGTGGTGCGGCGCGGCTCGGGGATGCCGCTCGAACTGACGGTGTCGTGCGCGCAGCCGCGCGGCAACCTCCATTGCGGGGCGTGCACCAAATGCGCCGAGCGGGTCGAGGGATTCCTCGAGGCGCGAGTGGCCGATCCGACGCTATACGCGCGCAAGCCGGCGCGTCCTAAATTGCACCTTTAGAAAAACGGGGCGCAGCAACGATTGCGCTAGGCGGGAGCCGCCGGGCCGGGGCGTGGCACGATCGCCGGTTCGTACGAGGTGGTGCAGGGCGGACCGGCGGCGAAGAAATGTTCGACGGGCCCGCCAGCTCTCATAAAGATGAGGCTTGAGGAACGTGTGCCGTAGTCACCATTGACGGTGTGCCCGCTCTCCGGCAGCGGAACCGAAAGGTGCAGGCAGAGCGAATTGGGACGGCCCGAGCGCGGGTCGAGCTGAGTCGAATGGTCGGCCAGCAGCCTGCCCAACTCCGCGCGCATCGCGAGCGGATCGCGGGCGAAATCCTCGCGGGCGCCGAGTTCGGCGAAGCGGCTGTACGAGCGGCTGATGCGCGGGCATTCGAAGTCGTTCAGATTGAGATTCGTCAGCAGATGCAGGCCTGGAGTAAGGCGGACCGTCTCGATCGTGCCCCAGCGATTGTAGGCAACGAAGGCGGCGTCGCGCGAGGCGATCAGGAGGTTGAACGGATTGTAATCGGAGCCGCGCTGGCGTTCGACGAATTCGCGCGCTTCGTCAGCGCTCGAGTGGCGCAAGGCGTCCAGGCATAGGAGGCCGCGCGAGCGCAAGCCGGGATCGTTGTCCTGGGTGCCGTTGCGGCGATTGAGAAGACCGGCGACGATCCCGTGCTGGTTGATGCCGAGCCAGGTGCCGCTCGCGCGCAAATCCTTGCCGCCGATGATATGCGGGGATTCGGCGAGCGTGGTGGGCGGCAGTGCGGCTCGCGCCAGGTACTCGTCACGATTAGCGGCTACCACGACCGGGTAGTCCGCGAACGTCTTGTAGTAGATGGCCAGCGTGCACATAACCCAAGGCTTGCAAATCGGATGGGCGTTGCACAAGGGGCGACTGCCCCCGCACATCTGGTAGAATTAATTCGTGGCGGCCGTCGAACGCTACGATGTGGTTCTGATCGGGGGCGGGATTATCGGCAGTTCCGTGGCGATGGGGCTGGCGGAGCGAGGGCTGCGCGCCGCGGTGGTGGATATTGACCTCGCGGGGCGGCTGAGTTCGAGCGAAAAGAACGCGGGCGGCGTGCGCGCGACGTGGTGGCAGCCGGTCAATATCCGGCTGTGCGAGGCCTCGATTCGATATTACGAGAAGATCGCGGCGGAGGCCGGCTTCCGGCAGAAGGGCTACCTGTGGCTTTACGATGAGGAGACGTGGCCCAAGGCGTACGGGCATCTGGAATTGCAGCGTTCGCTGGGCCATTCGATCGAGCCGCTGACGGCGGCCGAGGTTAACCGGCGCGTGCCGGAGATCGACCGGCTGGAGGGGATCGCGGGTGCGACCTTCTCACCGAGCGACGGGCTGATCAATCCGAACCTGTTGAAGGAGCATTACCGGGAGCGATCGCGCGAGCGCGGGACGGTGTACTTGGATCATGTGTATGTGCATCAGGGGGCGGTCGAATCGAACGAGGTGCGGCTGCAATGCTGGCAATCGGAGCACGCGCTGAGCGACGCCGGACTGGTGCGGATGATGACCGAGGACGGGCCGGGCGAGGCCGAGGCGGGACGTCTGTTCGAGTTGCGGGCGGAGGCGGTCGCGATCACGACGGGTGCATGGTCGGACAACGCGCTCGGGCTGTTCGGCCTCAGGAATTACAGCGAACCGATCCGGCGGCAGATTTGCGTGGTGGATAATCGCGCGACGAATTTTGCGGCGTATGGGATGATCGTCGATACGTCCGGGGTTTATTTTCATAACGAAGGGCAGCATATTCTGGCGGGCTATTCGCCGCCGGACACGCCGCCGGGGCATCATTTCAACTACGACGGCGAGCCGTTTTTCGTCGAGGAGATATGGCCGCGGATGTACGCGCGGATGAGCTGCTGCGAGCGGATGCGGCACGTGACGGGCTGGGCGGGACTATACGAGGTGAGTCCGGATCGCAGCGCGATCCTGGGGCGGGCGGCGGCGCGCGTCTACGAGGCGCATTCGTTCAGCGGGCGGGGCGTGATGCAGTCGTACGGAGCGGGGCAGGCGCTGGCGAGCCTCGTCGCGAGCGGGTCGTTCGGGGAATTCGAGGCGGGGGAGCTGGCGCGCGCGCGATTCGATCTTGACCGGCTGGTACCCGAGGAATTGCACATATGAACCGGCGGGCGGGAATGTTGCGCGCGGCGGGTTTCCCACCGTACATTCATCGTGATATTGAACATCAATTGCGCGGCAGGGGCGCGCCAGCCGCAGCAACCAGGAGGGTTAATGTTTTCATCGATCGACGAGGTAATCGAGCGCTTCGCACAGAATAACTACATTGCCAGTCGCCGCATCGCGACCGTTGTGTACCTGGCGAACGCGCTGCAGAAGCCGGTGCTGGTCGAGGGTCCGGCCGGAGTCGGCAAGACCGACCTCGCCAAGGTGCTGGCGGCCGCGTTGGGACACGATCTGATCCGCCTGCAGTGTTACGAAGGGCTGGATGAAGGCAAGGCGCTGTATGAATGGGAGTACGCCAAGCAGCTGCTCTACACGCAGATCCTGAAGGACAAGATCAGCGAGGTGCTGGTCGGGACGCAGGGACTGTCGCAGGCGGTGGACAAGATCGCGGCGGAGGACGAGGTGTTCTTTTCGGAGCGTTTCGTGCTGCCGCGCCCGCTGCTGAAGGCGATCACCTCGGACAAGCCGGTGGTGCTGTTGATCGACGAAATCGACAAGGCCGACGCGGAATTCGAGGCGTTTTTGCTGGAGTTGCTCTCCGACTTCCAGGTCACGGTGCCGGAGCTGGGCACGATCAAGGCCAAGCAGGTGCCGATGGTCATCCTGACCTCGAACAACGCGCGCGAAATGTCGGATGCGCTCAAGCGGCGCTGCCTGCATCTTTTCATCGACTTCCCGACCAAGGAGCAGGAGCTGGCGATCATCAAGATCAAGGTGCCCGAGGCGGCCGATGCGTTGTCGGACGAAGTGGTCGCGGTGGTGCAATCGCTGCGCAAGCTCGATCTGAAAAAGACCCCGGGCATCAGCGAGACGCTCGACTGGGTCAAAGCGCTGACACTGCTCAATGTGCAGAGCCTCGACAGCGCGCTGGTCGACGAGACGCTCGACACGATCGTCAAGTACGAAGGCGACGTGCGCAAGGCGCAAGAGGAGCTCAAGGAGTACATGCGGCGGGTACGGACGCGCCGGGGCGGGGGCGAGAAAGCGCCGGCAGGAAGCAGCAGCAGCGACAAGGACCTGCTAAACTAAGTTATCCGGGAGGTCGCACCGCACGGTCGCGGGCGCCATCACGGGGCGGTTATCCGATGCAAGACAAGCTGGTCGAATTTGCCAATCTTCTGCGCCAAAACGGCATCAGGGTCTCCCTGGCCGAAACGCTCGACGCGGTCACCGCCTCGGACGTGACGGGGCTGGCCGAACGCGATCTGTTCCGCGCCGCGCTGCGCACCACGATGATCAAGCGGGCCAACGAGCTCCCGGTGTTCGAGGAGCTGTTCGACGTTTACTTCACCGGCCTGGGCGAGATCATCAAGGGCGCGAGCAAGGCGGTGCAGGACGCGCTCTCGATGTCGGACCAGGACTTCCAGCAGTTCCTCGACGAGATGGAGGAGATGCTGAAGAAGCACGGCGACGAACTTTCCGAGCTGGCCAAGCAATTGTTGCAGAACAACAACGGCCAGCTCGAGCGCATGATGCGCGAGGCGGCGCGCGCGGTGCGGATGCAGGGCATTCAGCGCACGATCGAGGAGAATTACTTTGCGCGCGCGCTGGCGCGTGCGCTCGGCTTCGACAAGCTCGAGGCCGAGATCAAGGAGCTGCGCGAGCAGCTCTCCAAGCTCGATTTGGGGTCGGCGCTGCGGGCCAAGATGGAGGAGTACCTCGATCGCCGGCTCAAGATGCTCGACGACATCATCCGCAAGTACGTACGGCAGGAGCGCGAGAAACGCGACATGAAGTCGCGCGAAGAAGCGCGGATGAACCAGCTCGCCGACAAGAGCTTCTATTACCTGAGCGACGAGGAGCTGGCGAAGATGCGCGAGGCGGTGACGCGGCTGGCGCAGCGCCTCAAGAACATCATCGCGGTGCGGCGCAAGCGGATGAAGAAGGGGCGCTTCGACATCAAGCGCACGCTGCGCACGAACCTGGAATACGGCGGGGTGCCGTTCAAGCTGCGCTTTGAGCGGCGCAAGCGCGAAAAGCCGCAGATCCTGATCATGTGCGACGTGTCGGATTCGGTGCGCAACGCGTCGCGCTTCATGCTCCAGTTCGTGTATTCGCTTCAGGATCTTTATTCGCGGGTGCGGAGCTTCGTTTTCGTTTCCGACATCGGCGAGGTGACCGAGCATTTCCGCACCAACGATGTGAAGGAAGCCCTCGACGTAGCGCTGAAGGGTGATATCATCAACGTATACGCGCACTCGGACTTCGGGCGCGCCTTCCGCAACTTCGTGAGCGATCATCTGGGAGCGGTCAACAAGCGCACCACGGTCATCATCCTGGGCGATGCGCGCAACAACTACAATCTGCCGCACGACTGGTGCCTGCGCGACATCAAACAGCGCGCCAGACGCGTAATCTGGCTCAACCCGGAAAGCCGCAACACGTGGGGATTCGGCGACAGCGAAATGGAACGGTACGCAACTCACTGCGACCTGGTGGAGGAGTGCCGCAACCTAAACCAGCTCTATCGGGTCATAGATCAGTTGGTGCCGCGTTAAGATGGCTGTTGGAGACGGCCGCGCGGCGGCTCCGGTTGACGGTGCGGGCGCTTTCGTCCAAGATAAAAAGTAGAGAGGCGCAGCAGCAACGCAGGTCCACACGTCCTGAATTGCGAGGCATTGCGCCGAAGAGATCCGTTATGGCCGGTCCGAAGGAAGACTACATTTTGATGATGGTTGGCGGGCTCACGCTCGATCCGACCACCAAGATGCCGATCGTGGTGCTGAAGGATCCGGACAACAAGATCAATCTGCCGATCTGGATCGGGCACCTGGAAGCTGCCTCGATGGCGACCGAAATCGAGGGTATCAAGCCGCAGCGACCGATGACGCATGACCTGCTGCGCAATGTGCTGGGCGAACTCGGCGCGACGGTGGAAGCGGTCGAGATAACCGAGCTGCGCGAGAATACGTATTTCGCGCGGATCGAGGTGAAGACCCGCGAGGGCAA